>JAURLR010000249.1 GCA_030831135.1 Alphaproteobacteria bacterium | reverse complement strand
TGTTCCGCGCACAAGGTTAGCGGCACGGTTGTAACTACGAAAGCGTTTCTATTCGGCAGCCTGTGCTGACGCATCGGAATCGGCGAATTTCGGCATCACCTCTTCGGCGAATTGCTGCAAGGCTTCCGACGAACCCGAGAGATCATGCAACAGAATCGTCTGAACGCCCTCATCCCGCAAACGTCCGACACGTTCACACATTTCCTCGCTGCTCCCCAGAACCGCACCGTTTTCGGAGATGGCGTCGGTATCACCGGAATTCCCCACGGGGCTGAACGCCTTGGGGCCCTCGGTCTTGTCCTTGGACAGCACCTGAACCTGGGAAATGAACTTGCCGCGCAGGATATGGGCATCACTGCGCTGGTTGTCGTTGTTAGCCACCATCATCCCGCGGGTCACCGCCACACGATCGGGATCATACGCCTTGCCGAGCTTGTCCAGTTCGTCCTGATACATCCGGATCTTGTAGCCAATGGCCTCAAACGGGGACATCTGGTCGAGCAGAAGGTTGAAGTCATTCTGGGCAACCTTGCGGATCGAGGCTTCACTGCCCGCACCCACCCACATTGGCGGATAGGGCTTTTGGACGACCGGCGGCTCGACAATGATGTCGTTGAAGGTCCAGCGCTCGGATTTGTAGGACCAGCGCTCGGTCTCCGTGAAGGATCGCTTGAGCAGCATGACCGACTCCTCAAATATCTCCTGCGCATCCGCCATATCCATTCCGAAGCCATGAAACTCATTGCCGCGATAGCCTCGCCCAAGGCCAAAATCATATCGTCCCTTGGACAGTTGATCGATGGTTGCGATCTGTTCGGCCAGCAGGATCGGATTGTGCCACGGGATCACCACGACAGCACTTCCGAGTCTGATTTTTGACGTGATACCAGATAGATACGAGATATAGTTGAGCGTCGCTGAGAGCTGCGAAAAACCCGTGAAATGATGCTCGACGAGCCATGCGCTGGAATAGCCGAGCTTTTCGGCCAGCCGGATGTAATCGCCATATTCGTGATAGCCCAGCGCGGCTTCTGTTACGACTTCACCCGGCACGGCCTGCGCGCCGCCAAACAATCCAAACTTCATCTTCGTATTCTCCCTGTGGTCCGCCGTCATGGTGTCGGCAACGATCCCGGTCCAATTCCTCTCCGGAAACCATAGAAGCGGCTCGCCAGCATTAATAATTATATGTTTTAATATACTGGATCAGTTTTTCTAATATAGATGCCGGGACGTCCGATATGAATTTTCGTCAGATCGAATGCTTCATCGCCGTGTTCGAGGAGCGCAGTTTCAGCAAGGGCGCCGAACGCGCTGGCTGCACCCAATCCGCGCTCAGTCAGCAGATTCGGAACCTGGAACTGCGTCTCGACCTGCAACTTCTCGAGCGCACACCCCATGGTGCAACCCCGACAAATGCCGGGCGCCGCTACTATGATGACTGCGTTGCAATCCTGCGATCCGTACGCGAAGCCGAAAACCGGATGCATGACTTGCGCGGGAGCCTGACCGGAACCCTGCGTGCGGGCCTGATCCCGTCCCTGACCAAAGGCGCACTGGCCAGTGTTCTCGCAGGCTACACGGACGCCAACCCGAACGTGGATGTGCGCATCGTCGAGGCCTACAGCCAACCGCTGACGGATATGGTGATCAATGGCGAGCTGGATTTCGCCATCGTGCCTGTCATGCCCTCGCGCGATGTCCCGGGCCTGAACCGCCGCGTGATCGCCCACGAGACCGAATTGCTGCTCTCCGGCCCTGCGCTGGGCATGGAAAACATGCAGCCGATCCCGCTCGAGCAAATATCGGGCAAGAAACTCGTCCTGCCGTCGCCCGCGAACAGCCGCCGCCCCTATCTGGACAATCAGATGGCTGTCGCCGGAGTCACGCCTCTGCGGGTGATGGATCTGGATGGGATGACCGGCACCCTGGAGTTCGTGGCGGGTTCGGACTGGGCGACGATCCTGCCCGTCACGAACTGTATCGACGAGCTCGCCTTGGGTCGTCTGGTCCTCAACCCCATCATCAAACCCGAGATCACCTTCGAGTTCATCCTGATCGAACCCTCAAGCCGGCCACTGGGCATGGCCGCACAGGTCTTCGTGGAACGTATCGAAGACAAGCTCGAAAGCATCGCACAGCGCTGGGCCGTGTTGCGCACCGGGAAACCCAGGGCACAAGGGGCCGATCAGAGATTCAGGCCGTCATAGCGCAGGACATATATCCCGAGATTCTTGTCCGAAACGAAGATATTCCCCCGCGCATCAACGATCACATCCTCGGTCTGGGCAACCAGTTTCGAGGCGGGCAACAGCCCCAGCCGTTCGTTGGGGTCTGGTGGCAAGAAATAGCCAACTTCGCGGGGCTGGGTTGCTTCGGAAATGTCATAGATGCGCAGCCCGGCGTTGAAATAGGTCAGGAAACACAGATCCTCACCCTGATAGAGGATATCCTGATACTGGGGCTGGTGCTGGTTGTGGGGGCCAAACCGTCCCCCGCGCTCGCAGAATGTCCGGTACGGGGCATCCTCGGGGGGCACAGGTAACGGGAACAGGGACATCAGGCGCGGATTTGCCTCGTCAGCGACGTCCACGATCCCGGCATAACCCAAGGGTTCCTCGCAGTTCTCGCGGATGGCCTCGGAATTGACAATCACAACGTCACGCCCCTGAAGCGGCACAGCGGTATGAACCGCGATGAATGTCTGAAACGGCGGGCAGAACGGTAGATCGCTGATCATTGTCGGATTGGTCTTGTCCGAGATGTCCAGAACCACGAAACCGCCCGAACTGTAGGGAAGATAGGCCCGGTCACCCTTCACATAGGCCCCGCCGTGAAGCATCACGCCCTTCTGGGCCGGAGTTTCGCCCGCACCCACATTCTGGCCTTCCATCCACCAGCGGCCGACCTCGACCGGGTTGCGCGGGTCCTCGATATCCAGGATCTGCAGGATATTGCCCTGATAGCCCTCGGGCAGACCGGTAGCGTAAATATAGCGCCCGCCATCGTAATAGTTCCGATGCGTGCCATCCCCACCGGTTTTCCAGTGGCTCAGAAGTTCGGGGTTTTCGGGATCCTTGAGGTCCCAGATCAGGACCCCTTCGCCCCAGGGCTGACCATCAACATGTCCCCAGCCCTCCATGATCTTTTCCTGGGAGGTCACGAGCATGCCATTCGCCACCTGCACCTGGAGTGTCCAGGTATTGGCCGGACCTTCAACCGTTCGGACAAAACGCGGGTTGGCCGGGTCCGTCACCTCGATGATCGAGAACCCCGAATGCCAGAAAAGGCCTGTATAAAGGTACCAGCGATCCCCATCGCGATGCAGCGCCAGCTTGAAGGCCGGCTTCTTGTCGCAATCCGTGTATCCGATCGCGGTCACATTCTTCGAAAAGGACTTCCCTGTTGGAAACGTCATTTCCCCCCCTCCCATGGTGGCACTTATTCCTGAAAGCCGAGATTAGAGTTGCGATGTGCATGGTGTAAAGCTGCCGCTGATGGAAAGAAAACACGATACTTTGTGACCATTTCGTACTCTCGCCCCGACTGCCTATAATTCAAACAGGTCCGCGTACACAGTCAGGTCTCCTCATGTCGCTTGCACAAAACCGACGACGCCCCCGCTATCAGGTCATTGCGGCCGACCTGCGCGCGGAAATTGCCTCTGGCGCGCTGGCGGTCGGGGCCATGCTACCGACAGAAATGGAATTCTGCGAACGCTATGATGTCAGCCGGTACACGGTTCGCGCGGCCTTGCGGCAATTGCGCGAACTCGGGCTTGTTTCCATGCGGCGCGGGTCCGGTACGCGGGTGGTTTCGGCCGCGCCGAAAGGCAGCTACGTCCAATCCGTCAATTCACTGTCCGAGCTCCTGCAATACCCCAACACGAGCTTTGAACTGTGCGACACGGGAACCGTGACCCTCGCGCCCGCAAACGCCAAGCGCCTGTCCCTGCCCGCCGGTTCCAGCTGGTTCCGCATCTCGGGCGTGCGGCGCTCAAACGAAAACGGTGAACCGATCTGCTGGCAAGAGATATTTGTACTTCCCGAGTATGAGGATACAGCCGGGCGCCTTCTGACCGAGCATGGCCCCGTCCACCGGATCATCGAAACCGCGCATCGCGAGGTGATCGCACAGGCACAACTGGAAATGACGGCGAGCCAGGTTTCTAAGGATCTTGCCGTCTGGCTAGATGTGGAACCGGGAAGTGCGGCCATGACCATTATCCGCCGTTATACCGGGCAGGACGAACGCGTCTTCGAAACCACGGTCAGCGTCCACCCCGAGGGCCGCTTCGTTTATTCGCTGGAGATGAACCGCGACTGGAATGTCGCCTGAACACGTCAGGAAGCCGCAGAATGAGCAAACCTCTGATTGCCGTGACCGGTGCCACCGGCGTGACCGGCCAACATCTTGTCCCGCGACTGGCTGCGCGCGGCTTGAATATCCGTTATATCGCCCGCGATATCGAAAAGGCCCGTCAGGTGCTGGGAGATGATGTCGAACTGGTATCGGCAGACCTTGATGACGGGACTTCGTTCGATCGAGCGCTCGAAGGGGTGCATACCCTTTATCTCAACTCCGGCCACAGTCCTGCCCTCGAAGAACAACAGACCAACGCCATCGAGGCGGCAGTCGCGGCGGGCTGCGAGCGGATTGTAAAACTCTCGGGGAATATCGACTCACCCGCCCCCATTCCTGAAGCGCACAAGGCGCTTGAAGGGAAAATCGCAGCCTGCGGTCTGCGCTACACCTTCCTTCGGCCCAACTTCTACATGACCAATCTGCACTATGTAGCGGCCGGCCTGAAGGACGGAGACAGCTTCACAAGTGCGATTCCGCGCGATGTGGAAATCAGCATGACCGACCCGCGCGATGTCGCCGACCTGACAGCAACTGTCCTCGCCGAGGATGCCGGTCATGACGGACAGGGCTATTACCAGACCGGTGCTGCTGTCAGCCTCGACGAGGTCGCAGAGACCTTCAGCCGGGTCCTGAAACGGGATATCCGCTATGAAATGGTAGATGTCGATGTGTGGGAAGACATGGTGACGCGGCGGGGCCTGCCGTCCTGGTTGATCGAACATCAGGTCAAGATGATCGGCTTTGCCGCCAACGGCGCTTACGCCTATGAGACCACGGCGACACAGGACATCGCCGGACACCCTTCGCGCACACTGGAAACCTTCATCGCCGACCACGCCCAGGCTTTTGCCCGGACCTGACCGCAGTGCAAGATCCGGATATCAGACCTTTCGGACCATTCCGGCCAGCGCACTCTCGTCGACTTCAATGCCAAGGCCAGCACCAGTTGGTACCGTTACGCGCCCGTTGACCACCTCGATGCCGTGGCCCTTTTTCGCAATATCTTCCTTGAGATACTGAGACGTCACGCTCACCCCCCACTCCAGGGAGGGGGCTGCCGCTGCGATTTGCAGAACCGCAGCGCTTGAAACACTGGATTCCGCAACCTTGCCGGCCATATTCACATGCATACCGATCTCGTCGAAGAGTTCAGCTGCCTGATAGGCACGGGTGAGACCGCCAAGCTTGATCATCTTCAGGCTGCCGCCCTTTGCAGCGCCTGCGGCGAGATGTTTGCGGATGTCATCGAAGCTGTGCAGGCCTTCATCGGCCCCAATCGGACAGGACGATTCTGCCGCAACGATGGCCATGCCTTCAATGTCATGTCCCATGACCGGCTGCTCCAGAAAATCGAGAGATTCGCTGGCCGCACGCACATAGGTCAGGGCCTCTTCCCGGCTCCAGCCCTGATTACAGTCGGCAGAAAGCTGAACGCCGCCATTCACCGCCTTGCGGATCGCAAGCGTGCGCTCGATATCCTGCTCGACCGGCTTGCCGCCGACCTTGATCTTCATGGTCGAAACGCCCGCCTTTGCGCGCTCCGTGGCCTCGGCGACATCCACATCGATATCGCCGGTTGCGAGCATGTAAAGGACAGGAACTTCGGTGCGGCGGACACCACCAAGCAGTTCGGCAATAGACTTCTGCTGCGCCTTGCCTGCGATATCGTACAGCGCCATCTCAACAATGGTCTTGGCGCTGGCATTGCCGTACATGCGCCAGTTCATCTCATTGAGGTTTTCCTCAAACTCTGCGGGATCACGGCCCACCATGAAGGGGGCGAGAAAATTGACTGCCGCGACCATGCTCTCGACGGTTTCGCCCGTCATCGACGGTGCCGCAGAAGCCTCCCCCCAGCCAACATGGCCGTCATCGGTCTCGATCCGGGCAAAGACATTCTCGGAAGTGGCAATTTCGACACCCGCCATCTTGATCGGGCGTTTGAGGGGCAGATCAACTGCCATGGCTTCGATTTTCTTGATCTTCATTGTTCGTCTCCATTTCCTCGCGCCGGACCAATCCGACTTTTTCCGATATTACTACACTGCAGGCCTGAACATCACGCCTACCTGACAAACTCGGCCAGCGCATCCTCATCAACCTCGACACCCAGTCCCGGGCCAGAGGGAACATCGGCATGACCATTGATGACCTTGATCGGGTTTCTGACAACATCGCTCTTCAGAAAGGGCGTTGTCGGGCTCACACCCCATGCGATGGATGGCGCTGCTGCGGCAATCTGCAGGACCGCTGCGCTCGAAACACTGGATTCCGCCGTCTTCCCCGCCAGATTGACCTTCATGCCGAGCTTTTCGAACAACACCGTTCCTTCATAGGCGCGAGTCAGGCCGCCAAGCTTGATCATCTTGATGCTGCCGCCTTCGGCTGCCTTCATGTCGTGGTGTTTGTGAACATCCCCAACGCTATGGAGGCCCTCATCTGCGGCAATCGCGCAGGACGAAACGGCGGCAATCTGCGCCATGCCTTCGACATCGTGCCCCATCACGGGCTGCTCCAGAAAATCGAGCGAGGCGCTGGCCGCCTTGGCAAAGGTCATCGCCTCTTCCCGGCTCCAGCCCTGATTGCAATCCGCAGAGAGCTGAACACCCTCTTTCACAGCTTCTCGGATCGCGATGGTGCGCTCGATATCCTGCGCGACGGGTTTCCCACCAACCTTGATCTTCATGTTGGTGACGCCAGCCTGTGCGTAGCCGGCCGCTTCTGCCACATCAATTCCGATATCGCCGGTTGCCAGCATGTGGACAATCGGGACCTGCGTTCGTTTCGTGCCTCCCAGAAGCTCGGAAACAGGTTTCTGCGCAGCCTTCCCCGCTAGATCATAGAACGCCATCTCGAGGACGGTTTTGGCACTAGCATTGCCATACAAGCGCCAATCCATCTCCGCGAGGTTCTCCTGGAACGCGGCCGGATCACGTCCGAGCATGAAAGGCGACAGGTATTCGACCGCCGCGACCATGCTCTCCACCGTCTCACCGGTCATGGCGGGGGAAGATGATGTTTCTCCCCAGCCCACAAGGCCGTTATCGGTCTCGACCCGGGCAAACACGTTCTCGGAAACCAAAATCTCGACGCCCGACATCTTGAACGGACGCGACAAAGGCAGATCAACGATCTTGGTATCAATTCGGGTGATTTTCATCCGACCGTCCTGTTCCAGAGTTTTGGTGCAGCCTAGCGGCCCCGCTTTAGTTCCCGTGATTTGGGTTTGGTACCCGGCGCATAATCTGAAACCTCCTCATCGAGGAACTTGCTCAGCTTGCGCAACCGGTCCGACGACTGCTTGCGTACCATATCCACGTCGCAGCCATCCCAGTCATAAAACCCCTTGCCGGCCGACAACCCGACCTCACCGCGCGCCACCATATCCTGAATCAGCGGGTTAGGCGTATCGGTTGGATGCAATTCCGGCACAATCGACATCTGCGCCAGCGCATGAATTTCCAGTCCGGAGGTGTCCTTCTGCTCGATCAGGCCATTCAGGCACATGCGCGGGGCCAGCATCTTGCGGGCGGCCATATCGATATCGGCAGGCGTCGCGACACCTTCTTCGACCAGATAATAGGCCTCGTGCAGAATAATGTGCTGCAGCCGATTGATGAGAAAGCCAACGATCGGCTTGTAGAGGGTGACGATTTCCTTGCCGGTCCGCTTCACGGCATCGGCCACCGCATCAACCACCTCAACCGGTGCGCCGGGGCCCGCCATGACTTCGGCCACGGCCGTGGTGTCGGCGGGCATGAAGTAGTGAATGCCGGTAAACAGATGCGGGCGCTTGAGCTTCGCACCAAGCTCGTCGAGCGACATGCCGGAGGTTCCCGTGGCGATAATCACCTCATCATTGGGATAGGCAGCCTCGATCTCGGAGAAGACCTTCTGTTTGATGCCCACATCCTCAGGCACGAACTCGATCACCAGATCGGGGGCCTCGGCGGGAAAATCACTTACGGCTGTCACACCGTCGGGCAGATCGGTGATCTCGCTGGCGCGACTGCTGCGAACGATGGTCTTGAACCCGGCGTCTGCAAAGGTCGCAGACACGCCTTTGCCCATCACGCCATAGCCATAGATGAGAACGGTCTGGATCGGTTTTCCTGATGACATTGTTTTCCCCTGCATGAACCCGGTCATAATAATCGAAAAGCACTGTTTTGTGCGCGCGCGGACTGTATATATGTCCGGACAAAATCAACAGTCCTGCAGACACATATGGTTCGGGTCACTGACCCGGTCCGCGATGGCCCTGCAAAACCGATAGCTCAAATCCTGGGGGAGCCCGCAATATGTCCTACCTACCCACATCCGACGATTTCGAAGACATCCTGTTCGAGGTCAAAGACAATGTCGCCTGGATCACGATCAACCGCCCGAACTCGCGCAATGCGTTTCGTGAGCACACGCTCGATGAACTGATCGAGGCCTTCAAGTCGACCCGCAATGACGCCTCGATTGCCTGCGCGGTTGTCACCGGTGCGGGTGACCAGTCTTTCTCGGCCGGCGGCGACTTCGGCGCCATGATGAAGCTGAACTGGACCAACGCCTATCACTGGAATGACCGGATGCTGGGCACCGCCATGACCATTCGCGGCCTGCCGATCCCCGTCATTGCCATGGTCAATGGCTGGTGCATGGGCGGCGGACATGAACTGGCACTCTGGTGCGACATGGTCATCGCCTCCGACAAGGCCCATTTCGGCCAGTCCGGTGCGAAGGTTGGTGCCTGCCCGACGGTTGGCGCGACCCAGTACATCCCGCGCATCATCGGTGAGCGTCTCGCACGTGAGATGATTTTCCTGGCTCGTACATTCTCGGCACAGGAAGCCGTCGATATCGGCCTCATCAACAAGGTCGTCCCGCATGATGATCTGCTCGCCGAGACCTTGAAGTGGTGCGAAACCATCAAGGGCCATAGCGGCCAGACCATCCGCATGACCAAGAAGTCCCTCAACCATGAGTCCGATGAGCTCTATGCCTCGTGGCAGCACGGCATGGAACTGCTGGCCCATGTCTGGGGCAGCGAAGAATCGATGGAGGGCATGCAGGCCTTCCTCGACAAGCGCAAGCCGGACTTCATGAAGTTCCGCATGAAGAACAAGGAAGTGGTCGACCAGTATCTCGACGATCTGGCCAACGACCGCAACCAGCTCAAAAAGGGCTGAATTCCAGAAGGTTGTCATGGCCGGACTTGACCCGGCCATCTCAACACAATTGTCAGCCGAGAGATGCCCGGATCAAGTCCGGGCATGACGAAGCAGAGGGACCATGACAAACAACAATGACCAACCCGGTGCCCTCGACGGCATCCGCGTGATTGATCTCACGCGGGTGCTCGCAGGGCCGTTCTGCGCAATGATGCTCGGCGACATGGGTGCCGACGTGGTCAAGATCGAACAGCCCGGTCGCGGTGACGACACACGCGCCTGGGGGCCTCCCTTCGTCGGCGAGGAATCGGCTTATTTCCTGGGAGCCAACCGCAACAAGCGCGGCATGACCCTCAACCTTAAGGATGAAGGCGCGCGCGCCGTGCTCGCTGAACTGCTGCGGGATGCCGATGTGGTGGTCGACAATTTCAAGCTGGGCACCATGGCGCGCTTCGGGTTCGACGATGCCTGGTACGAGGAGAACGCGCCCCAGATCGTGCGGGCGTCCATCCTCGGCTATGGGTCGACCGGCCCCCGGGCGGGCTTGCCGGGTTATGACTTCCTGCTCCAGGCCGAAAGCGGCCTGATGAGCATCACCGGCGAAGCCGATGGCGACCCCATGAAGCTGGGCGTTGCCATCGTCGATCTCTGCACCGGCATGTATGCCCTGTCTTCGATCCTGGCGGCTCTTCAGGCACGCCACAGAACCGGCAAGGGCCAATATGTCGAAGTCTCGCTCTACGACACCGGCATCTCCCTGCTTGCCAATGTCGCGGCGAACTATCTGGCGTCGGGCAAGGAAGCCGGACGTTACGGCAACGGCCATCCCAATATTGTACCCTACAACGCCTACCCGACCCGCGACGGCATGATCGCCTTGTCCGTGGGCAATGACGGACAGTTCCAGACCTTCTGCAATGCCGTGGGACAGGACGAATGGGCCGACGATGTTCGCTTTACCCGCAATCGCGACCGTGTCGAAAACCGCGACGCCTGCGACGCGATGATTTCCGAATTGCTGAAGTCGGACGATACGGCAAACTGGCTCGACAAGCTGCAGTCTGCCGGTGTGTCCTGTGCCCCGATCAACACCGTCGCACAGGCCCTCACGGCAGAGCACACCATCGCCCGGGAACTGGTGACCAAAGCCATCCACAGCGTTGAGGGTGAAGTTGATCTGCCGGGCATTCCCTTCAAACTGATGGGCACGCCCGCAACCGTCCGCCGCGCACCGCCGACTTTGGGCGAACACACCGAAGAAGTGCTGCGCGAGCTCGGCAAGTCACCCGAAGAGATCGCAGCCCTGCGAGACACCGGCGCTATTTGATACGTGACCGCTCGTCTCAAGAGACGTTCGCACCAGGCGGGTGGGCGATTGCTCACACGTGTGAGAAACTGCGCGCGAACACGAAACCTATGAAAGGTTGAATCTCGATGGCCAAACGAATTGACGTCGGACACATCACGCTGAATGTCGACGAAAAGGGCGACGGTCCGCCGTTCATCTTCATTCCCGGCCTTGTCGGGGTCATGAACTCCTGGGACTACCAGCGAGAAATCTTTTCCGACCGTTACCGCTGCATTTCCTTCGACCATCGTGGTGCCGGCGACAGTGACCGTCCCGGCCCCAACGGCTATTCGACCCAACACATTGCTGATGACGTCATCGCGCTGATGGACACGCTGGGCATTGAGAAGGCGCACGCTCTGGGCACGTCCACTGGCGGTGCGATCCTTCAGAACCTGGCAATCGACCATCCTGACCGCCTGCGCTGCTGCATCTTCTCCAACACCTGGACCAAGGCCGACGAATACATCCGTCGTGTCCAGATTGCACGCAAGCAGATCGCGCTGAACGAAGGCAAGGAAGCCTACGTGCTGGTCAGCTCGCTCTTCACCAACGGCTGCAATCAGTTCCGCTACAACCTCGACAAGGTGATGGAGCTCGAGAAACGCTCGCTGGAGACGATTGCGGAACCCGAGGTTCTCGCCGCACGCATCGACATGACTCTGAACCACGACCGGCTGGACGAGATCACGAAGATCAAGAACCCATCATTGGTTGTCGGAACGCGCGACGACGCGACCGTGCCCTACTATTTCTC
>JAURLR010000024.1 GCA_030831135.1 Alphaproteobacteria bacterium | reverse complement strand
GCTCGACAACACCACCCGAGGCAACGATCCCGACATTGTTGTGCAGCACGTCAATCCGCCCATAGGCCTCCTGGCAAGCCTTGACCATCGCCTGAACCTGCGACGTGTCGGTGACGTCAGCAGCGAAGACCTCGGTGGTACCGCCTTCGTCACGAATGATCGCTGCCGTTTCCGCGGCGGCCTCGGGGTTGATGTCGGCGCAGAAGACCTTGGCACCCTCGCGGGCGAACATGACCGCTGCCGCCTTGCCGTTGCCCCAGCCCGGACCGATCGAACCGGCACCGGTGACCAGCGCCACCTTGTCTTTCAGACGGTCTGCCATTTACAGCCTCTTGCCGACAGCGTCGTTTGCGCCGTGCAGGGCTGCTTTCGGCAGCATCACATGGCAACCCTTGTTGACATTGACCAGCTGGGAAACCCGCACATCGGCTGCGAGACTGCAAAGCGAGTAAGCGTCTTCACGTGACAGGTTGGTGCGCTCGCAGATCAGCTTGATCATCTCGCGCAGCCCTTGCTTTGCCGCATCATCAAGGTCCTGGTCGATCCCGATGGTGATGTAATGGGTGTCCGTCTCCGCGCGCGGCATGGTGTGGGACAGATCCTTGCGCACATGAAACTCGAAGGTGCCGATCAACGCGGTCTCCGCCGCCGAGAGGCAGCTTTCACCATCACCCTGCAGGGCGTGTCCGTCACCGGTCTGGAAGTTTGCGCCCGGCACGAAAACCGGCAGATAGAGCGTTGAACCTGGCCCCAGCTCCTTGATGTCGAGATTGCCGCCATGGGGCTGCGGCACGATAGAGGTAATCGGGCCCCATTCGGGTGGCGGCGAGACGCCCATCACGCCAAAGAAGGGATGGCAGGGCAACTCGACGCCCCAGGGCAAGGTCGCAACCATGTTGTCACGATCCAGCGGAATGTTGATCACGCGCCGGACCGGAAAATCTTCGGGAAGGGCACCTTTCAGAGGCATCATCATGTTCCACGCCCAGTCCTGGCGCAGCTTCACATCAATGATACGCACCTCCAGCACGTCGCCAGGTTCAGCACCCTTGACGGCGACCGGACCGGTCATGATGTGCCCGGGCAGAATTGGCTTGTTGGACGCGATGAATGCTTCGTGGTCTGGCAGCAGGTTTCCGCGCGCGCCATCGGGAAGCTGTTCGGGCCCTCCGGAGATCGTTTCGATCGTCACCCGGTCACCGGATTCCACTTCGAGAACAGCTTCGAACTCAGCCGAAAACGCGCCCCAGCGCAGGTTTTCCGGCTTAGATGTCAAACGGTGTTCTTTTGCCATGGTGTTCCCCTCTGAATGAACAGAACACATTGTGTCTGCACGGCCTCAAGGGAGCAAGAGCCCTCACTACATCGCAGACACGCCGCCATCGAGTATCAGCTCCGACCCCGTCATGAAGCGGGATTCGTCCGACGCCAGATACACAACCGCATGGGCCACATCATCGGGTGTACCCACGATGCCCAGCGGGATCTGGCGCGCCAGCTTGTCGAGGCCTTCCTCACGTGTCTCTGTCCGGATCAGATTGTCCAGAATCGGCGTATCCACGAAGGCCGGATGAACCGAGTTGCACCGCACGTTGTTCTTCTGGCGGGCACAATGCAGGGCAACGGATTTGGTGAGGTGGCGCACCGCAGCCTTGGCAGAGTTGTAGGCCGCCAGATTATGGCCCGCGATGATTCCGGAAATCGAGGAGATGTTCACAATCGATCCGCCGCCCGATCCGGCGATATGCCGTATTCCATGCTTGCAGCCGAGAAACACGCTATCAAGATCAAGTGCGTGCAGGGCGCGCCAGTCCTCGAGCGAGGTTTCCTCGACCGATCCTGCAATCGCGGTTCCGGCACAATTCACAAGGATGTGCAATTTCCCGAACTGCGCGACCGTCTGATCCAGCGCATCGATCCAGGCATCTTCGCTCGTGACGTCATGGGCGATCCCAATCGCGGACGCACCGATTTGCGTGGCAACCTCGCGAACACCATCGGAATTGATGTCCGTCAGCGCCACTTTCGCGCCCTGATCGGCCAGCATGAGGGCGCTGGCGCGCCCGATCCCCGAAGCTGCACCCGTTACCAGCGCAACCTTGCCTTCAACCCGCTTCATTTGTCACAACCTCCAAGCCGTAATCTGCCATCAAGCCTGCTGAAACGATCCCGATGCAACCCATCATGACAAGCCGCCTCATCTTGCGCCCGTTTTCGCGCGATGATGAAGATGCGGCATTTGGCTTCTTCGGTGACCCCGACGTCATGCGGTTCAGTCTCAACGGGCCGCATCTTTCGCGCAAACCGACAGAAGACTTCATTCTCACTAACATCAATCGGCAAAGCCGGTCCGGCTTCTCGATCTGGGCGGTGGCGGAGCAAAGCTCCGGGATGGTGATCGGGATGTGCGGGCTTGCCGAATTCGGCCACGGCGTTCCGGGCATCGAACTTGCCTACCGGCTGCGGCGCAACAGATGGGGCCGAGGTTATGCCAGCGAAGCTGGCCGAAGGGGCCGTCGCTCATGCATTTACCGCGTTGCAACTTGAGCGTCTGATCGGTGCAGTTGAACCCGCAAACCTTGCTTCGGTCCGGGTTCTCGAGAAATCTGGCTTCCAGAAAGTGTCGCGACGCAATATTGCGGGAAAGGATGCCTTCCTGTTCGAGCAAAACCGCAGCGACTGGCTGTCACGTCAATTCTAGAAGGGCAAAGTCTCCCGGACACGGCCCCCCTAGGCAACCGGACCTTGCGCCTCTTTCCAGGCCCCCATGCCGCCCGACAAATGGCACGCATCGCTGATCCCGGCATTCTGGGCCGCTTCGACCGCCATCGCGGACCGCTCGCCGAATGCGCAGTAGAAAACAATCTGGCGTCCCGAGCTGCGCGCCAGTTCGTACAACAGGCCACCCGGATTGATGTTTTCATCCAGGTCGGGGTAGGGGGCGTGGACCGAACCGGGAATGACCCCGTTCTTCTTGCGTTCGGCATCGTCGCGCAAATCAACCAGAATCAAGGACGGGTCTGAAAGCTTCGAAATACCCTCCCGGCAATTCAGTGACAGGCCCATGCGTTCCAGGTCATCCTGCAGCAGCCCGATCTTGAGGTTCGCCGGAACCGCGACATCCATCATCTTGGGGTTGGCCAGGTTCAGGTTTTCCATGATCTCGACATATGCGGCCTCGGAGGCTACCTGGAGCCGGGGATTGTTCAAGCGCTCTTCGCCAATCGTGCTGACCGTGTCGCCCTTGTAGTCGTGGGCCGGGAACACCAGCGTGTCTTCGGGCAGTTTGAGCAGTTTGTTGAAGATGGAATCGTATTGCGCGGACGGGTCGCCATTCTGGAAATCCGTGCGTCCGGTGCCACGAATGAGCAGGGTATCGCCGGTAAAAACCCGGTCATCCATCCGGAAACTGTAGGAATCGTCCGTATGGCCGGGCGTGTAGATCACATCAAGGGTAACTCCTTCGACGTCGATCGTGTCACCCTCGCTGACGCGCATGGAGACAACATCGACAGCGCTTTGCTCTCCCATGACCGTGATGCAACGGGTCCGGTCCCGAAGCGCCCCCAAGCCGGTGATGTGGTCGGCATGAACATGGGTGTCGACCGCCTTGAGGAGGCGGAGATCAAGCTCTTCGAGAAGTTTGAGATAGCGTTCAACCTTCTCGAGCACCGGATCGATGATCAGTGCTTCACCCCCGCGACGGCTGGCGAGAAGGTAGGTGTAAGTGCTCGATTCACTGTCAAAAAGCTGGCGAAAGATCACAGCCGCGAACTCCCTCCGTCGGTTCAATTCACAGTAATTATACGTGAAATAAACGACTCGTGGGAGGCAATTCTCGCGGGACTTTTACAGGCTGTAGAAGCCGGTCGCCGTGTCGTGGAAGAACTTGCGATTCTCGTCTTCCGAACGCCCGGCGAGAACCTTCTTCTGCATCGCAGTGTAGGCATCGAACGTCGTCCACATGGCTTCGACCGGGAAGTTGCTGCCGAAGAAACAACGCTCCGCACCGAACATGTCCAGAACCGTGTTCGTGGAAATGTCCATCACGGCCTCATCCAGGGTGCGCGTATAGGTGTTCAGACCCGAAACCTTGATGAACACGTTCTCACACGGGACCAGCACCTTGAGGGCGTCTTGCCACTCGGTGACGGTGGAATCGTCTGTTGCCGTCAGCATGCCCGCATGTACGAGGCAGATATTGAGGTTGGCGGCCTCCCTGGCCAGCATCGCGAGGTCTTCGAACTGCTGGGCATAACCCTGAAAATCGAAAGTCAGGTTGCGATCCGAGAGCACCGACAGACCGCGGCGGAAACTTGTCGACAGGCAGAAATCCTGCCGGTCGACAAACCGCCAGTATTCATTGGTCGGATGCCAGTACACCTGCTGCCGGATCCCGCACAGATTGGGATGTTTCATATGCCCGTCGAGGATCGCTTCGAGATTGGGGTCGGTCAGATCTGCCTGTCCGACAATGCCGTTGGGAAAACCGTGCTTGTTCGCGATCTTCTGCAAACCCGCCGTTTCATCGACGGGACGCGAAATATCGAAATTGGCCTGCACATGGACCGACTTGACGACATTATGGGTCGCAAAATCGGCCTTGAGGTCCTCAATCTGATATTCGGTCTTCAGCGCCGACCAGTCATCACCGAAGATCATCGGCCGCATCGGTCGATCCATCCAGGGGTAGTTCTTCAGATCCCAGAACAGATGGTGGTGGGAATCAACAACAGGACCATCGTAGAGCGGCATGAACAAACTCCTTGGGCGGGCACTTCGTTATTCGCCGAGCGCCGCATTGACCTTGGGCATGACCTCCGTGGCCATGAGCTCCATCGAACGCCGGGCGAGGGGAATATCCGCCCAGTCGTGGCCTGTATACATCAAGGTGCCGTAGGGTCCCACAATTTCACGGTGGGCCAGAATTTGTTCCACCACGGAATCGACATCACCGGCAATCACCTGGGTGTCGAGCGAGTGCCGGACCGAGACTTCGTCATCGGGTTGGTCGGGATGTGACTTGAAAAGTGCCAGCCCCTGGGCCCCGCGTCCGCGCGCGACCTTCTTCATGAGATTGCTGAAATAGAAGCCATAGGGTCCGTCTTCGCTGCGGGCATAGTCGATCGCGTCATCGCCGTCGTCACAGACCATGATGCTTTTGGCGATCCGCCAGAGCGAAGGGTCTTCGGGCAAGCCTGCATTGCGCTGTCCCTCAAGGAATTTGGGCAGATGGGTGGCCACCCAGTGGTCCTGCACGTAGTTCGACGAAACGCCGGTCCAGCCGCGTTCGGCCGCAGCGGTGATCCCCTTGGAGTAGGGAGCAAGGGCGGTAAAGACAATCGGCGGGTGGGGCTGCTGCAGCGGCTGTTTCACGATCCCCTGACCGATCTCGGGGAACAGCGTGCGTTCGGTCGTTGTCTTGTAGTGCTTGCCCTCCAGATCGTAGGGCGCTTCGCCGGCCCAGATCGCGAGCACCTGATCGATGGCTTCCACCATCTTCTCGTTCTTGTCGAGGTCGAGATTGCCAAACACCTCGATGTCCGAGGGCAACCCGCCGGGCCCGATTCCCATCAGCATCCGACCATCGAGCAGGTGGTCCATCATCGCCACTTGCGCAGCCACATGGACGGGATGATAGCTCGGCATATTGATGACGCCAGTCCCGAGTTTGATCTGCTTGGTTTTCTCGATAAGCGTGGCGAGGAAGATCATGCAAGAGGTAATCGGCTCGGCCAGATCGGTCATGTGCTCACCGACAAATGCCTCACAATAGCCAAGTTCGTCGGCGAGAATCACCGCATCCTGATCCTCCTTGAGGACTTCGCGATAATCCCGGGTGATGGGATGGACGGGTTGGGTAAAAAAACCGAGCTTCATGACGAACATTCCAGAAAAGGGATCAAAACACTGATGCGGATGATTGAAGCACAATCAGGACCTCAGGTCGCGGTTTGCACCGGCAAAGAACCTGCGAAACAAAAGCACGGACCGGCAGTACTCACACGATAGTTGATTGCCCGACGCGAGACGCCTGTGGCACGCCTTGCCAGATGAAATTCAACCATTAGAGATGGTTATGACACGCTACACTTTGAAATCACTCCTGATCGCCGCGACTGTGCTGTTTCCCGCTCAGGCACTTGCCGAACCGGATGCGCGGTTCCTCGAATGGCTCGAAGGCGTTCGCACCGAAGCCCGGATGCAGGGAGTCAGCGAGGCGATTCTCGAACGCAGCCTCTCGGGC
>JAURLR010000248.1 GCA_030831135.1 Alphaproteobacteria bacterium | reverse complement strand
CTCAAGGCAATCAATCAGGCCTATGCGACACTGACACAATCGACCGGCCCATGAACGGGTCGTGCGGAAGAGTAAATTTTTTTGACGAACACGGATCGTAAGATGGAATCGACTGAATCGCTTGCCAGCGCCGACATGCCCACCAGCCCCGAGCCCGACACAACGGTGTCGGTACGCGAAATGTTCGGAATCGATTCCGATCTGGAAGTTCCGGCATTCTCTGAAAATACCATTCATGTGCCCGCGCTCGATGATGGCTACATCTTTGATCCCGATACGACACGAGCCATTCTGGCCGGCTTCACGCACAACCGTCGCGTGATGGTGCAGGGTTATCACGGCACCGGTAAATCAACCCATATCGAACAGGTAGCCGCCCGGCTCAACTGGCCCTGCATCCGCGTCAACCTGGACAGTCACATCAGCCGCATCGACCTGATCGGCAAGGACGCCATTGTCCTGCGTGACGGTGCCCAGGTCACCGAGTTCCGCGAAGGCCTGCTGCCCTGGACGTTGCAGCATCCCTGCGCGCTCGTGTTCGACGAATACGATGCCGGTCGCCCGGATGTGATGTTCGTGATCCAGCGCGTGCTGGAAGCCGATAGCAAGCTGACCCTGCTTGACCAGAACAAGGTCCTGCGCCCGCATCCGAGCTTCCGCCTGTTTGCCACCGCGAACACGGTCGGACTGGGCGACACCACGGGCCTGTATCACGGGACCCAGCAGATCAACCAGGCCCAGATGGACCGCTGGAACATCGTCACAACCCTGAACTACCTGCCCCACCAGCAGGAGGTCGATATCGTGATCGCCAAAAGCCCGGACTACGACAATCCCGAGGGCCGCGAGACGGTCTCTGCCATGGTGGCCACGGCGGACCTGACCCGGTCCGGTTTCATTGGCGGAGACATCTCTACCGTGATGTCCCCGCGCACCGTGATCACCTGGGCCGAGAATGCCCGGATTTTCGAATCGGTTGCGCTCGCCTTCACCGTCACATTCCTCAACAAGTGTGACGAAGTCGAACGCCCGACCGTGGCCGAATACTACCAGCGCTGTTTCGGGACCGATCTCGAAGACAGCGTGGTTGCCGCAACCCGGACTCAGTAACGGTCGATGGCCGGATCAGGCAGAAACAGCAACGACGGACCGGTCGAGGAATTCCTCCGGGTCACGGCTTCGGCAATGCGGGCAATGTCCCGCGAACCCGAACTGACGGCCTCGTTCACGCCGGACGCACCGGGATTTTACGGCAAGGAAGCCCGAATTCCGCTGCCCAACCGCGACCTGCCCCGCGAAGATGTCAGCGTGGCGCGCGGCGAAGCCGATGCCATGGCCTTGAAGCTGCGCCATCACAATGCCGAGCTGCACACCAGCCGCATCCCCACGGCACCCGCTGCGCGCGCACTTTACGACGCCGTCGAACAGGCACGCGTCGAGGCGATCGGAGCCCGGCGCATGGCTGGAGCCGCAGAAAATCTTGAAGTCGCACTCGAAGTCCGCTGCCGCAACAAGGGTTACGCCCGGATCACCGAACGCGAGCAGGTCCCCGTTGCCGAAGCGGTTTCCATGCTCGTGCGCGAGGCCCTCACCGGATCTGCCCCACCGCCATCGGCGCGTCAGATGGTCGATCTCTGGCGGCCCTTCGTCGAGTCCAAAATCGGCGACACATTGGCCAGTCTCGACAACCGCCTCGATGATCAGGAAGCGTTCCAGGATATCGTCCGGCAGATGATCTCCGATCTGGGCCTTGCCGATGATGAGATCAACGCCGAACCAGATCCCAACGAGGATAGTGACGAAAGCCAGGAAGACGGCGAAGGCGAGACCACCGGCGAAGGTGAGGGCGACGGCGATGCGCGCTCCATGGACGGTGCCGGCGAGGAAGAAGACGCCGGCGCGGAAACCGAAGAAGCCGACATGCCGTTCGAGGATGGCGATGGGGATATGGAACCCGGTGCGGGAGACGAAGACCCCGATGCGCCCGGCCAGCCCTGGCGCCCGCCGGAATACGGACACAACCAGGGCGAACAATTCGTCTACGGCGCGTTCACGACCGAGTTCGATGAAGAGATCGAAGCACCCGATTTGTGTGACCCCGATGAGCTGGCCCGCCTGCGCCAGCAACTGGACCAGCAACTCGGCCATCTGCAGAACGTGATTTCACGCCTTGCCAACCGGCTGCAACGGCGCCTCATGGCCAAGCAGACGCGCACCTGGGATTTCGACCTGGAAGAAGGCATCCTCGATACCGCCCGCCTGACCCGGGTTGTCACCAACCCCGCCCATCCGCTGAGCTTCAAGCTCGAGAAGGACATGAACTTCCGTGACACGGTAGTTACGCTTCTGATCGACAATTCAGGCTCCATGCGTGGTCGGCCGATTTCGGTTGCCGCCATGAGCGCTGATATTCTCGCGCGAACCCTCGAGCGCTGCGGCGTGAAGGTCGAAATTCTCGGCTTCACCACCCGCGCCTGGAAGGGCGGACAGTCGCGCGAGAAATGGCTCGCAGCCGGCAAGCCTGCCAATCCCGGGCGCCTGAACGATCTGCGCCATATCATCTATAAATCAGCCGATGCCCCGTGGCGGCGTGCCCGCAAGAATCTGGGACTGATGCTGCGCGAGGGCCTGCTCAAGGAGAACATCGACGGGGAAGCCCTGCTCTGGGCGCACAACCGTTTGCTGGGACGCCCCGAGCAGCGGCGAATCCTGATGATCGTCTCGGATGGCGCGCCGGTGGATGATTCCACCCTGTCGGTGAATGCCGGCAATTATCTCGAACGTCATCTGCGGCAGATCATCGAGTGGATCGAGACCTATTCGCCCGTTGAACTGCTGGCCATCGGCATCGGCCATGATGTCACCCGCTACTACAAGCGCGCAGTGACAATCGTGGACGCCGAACAACTTGGCGGCACCGTCATGGACCAGCTGGCAGAGCTGTTTGACGAAGTCGAAGATGGCGGAAAACGCCGCAGCGGCGGCAAACGAAAGCGCGTCGCCTAGAACATGCTCTGGCGCAGCTCAACGCAAACCGCGTTATACTGGCTTATGCGCACATTCCTGATCCTGACTGTCCTGATTTCTGCCCTTGCCGGCGCGCCTACCCATGCCGGGTCCAAGGAAATCAGCCTGCACAAAGGCCTTGGCGAGCAGAACCGTGTCGGACGGCTGTTTTTTCGCGGCGGCCTTGAGCTCACCTTCGATGATCCGAGGTTCGGCGGCATCTCGGCAATGCAGATCGAACTGGGGGGCCGCACCGCCTACCTGATGACCGACCGGGGTGACGTTGTTGACCTGACGCTCGAATACAATGCGGCGGGGAACCTGTCCGGCGCGACCCTTGATGATATTCGCCCGGTGATCGGTGCCGGCGGTCGCGGTCTGGATTCGGCCATCGAGGCCATCGCACGCATGCCCGACGGGGGCTGGCTCGTCGCCTTTGAACGCAAACACCGGCTGTTGCACTTCCCGCGCTCGGTCAAGCCGCTGCAGACCGTACCGCGGCTTCTCAACACGCCGGTCGGCCTGGAGCGCGCCCGGTCCGAACGCGGTATCGAAGCGGCAAGCGCGACGGCGGACCGCGAAATCCTGCTGATCGCCGAGGACATGCCCACCTCACGCGGCTTTACCTTTGCCTGGCTGGGCGACGGCGCAAGATGGACCCCCATGTCCTATGCGCTGTACCAGCCCTATCGGCCGACTGGCGCCACGCTTCTGGCAAATGGCGATATCGTGGTCATCGAACGGCGCGGCACGGCTGCAAACCCGACGGGCACCCGGTTTGCCAGCCTTTCCAAGCGTCAGCTTCGCCCCGGTGCCCCGATCCAGACCAACGAGATCGCACGGCTTGATCCGCCCTTCGTCACCGCGAATTTCGAAGCTATCGCGTCGGCTCAGGGGCTGCAGGGCCAGACCGTTCTCTATGTCGCCAGCGACAACGAGTTCTCGCCATCCCAGCCGACAGTCCTGATGGTGTTCGAGTTGCTGCCCTAACCTAGCCTTTAACCCAGAACTTCCAGGCTTCAGCATAGGTATCAGCCTCGATGGCCGCACGCACCGCTTCGAGCAGGCGATTCATGAACCGTACATTGTGGATCGCGAGAAGCTGTCCGGCATTGATCTCGCTGGCTTTGACCAGATGATGCAGATAGGCCCGTGAGACCGTGGTGCAGGTGGCGCAATCGCATTCGGGATCAAGCGGTCCCGCATCGTCACGGAATCGCGCATTCTTGATGTTGATGAAATCCCGGCCATTCTCGGTCTCGCCCAGGCCCGGGCGGATATAGGCGCTGCCATGGCGGGCCAGCCGGGTCGGGTTCACGCAATCAAAGGTATCGATGCCCTTGGCCGCCCCGTTCCAGACATCACGCACACTGCCAACACCAAGCAGGTGAATGGGGCGCGCCACCGGTGTGGCCGCGTTGAGCGGGGCCATGGCCATCTTGACCCCGTCATCCATTTCATCGGAATCGCCCCCCAGGCAGCCGCCCACCGCATAGCCGAAATAGGGCTGCGCGGCCGTGAACTCCGAGCTTTCCCGGCGCAGGTCTTCATACACGCCGCCCTGGGTGATCCCGTAGAGTGCCTGTGGCCCGGCCGACCCGCCGGATTCTTTCTGGAACTCTGCCAGTGACCGTTTCGCCCAGCGATGGGTCAGCTCCATCGAGTTGGCCGTGTAGTCGCGGTCCACGTGATAGGGCGTGCACTCATCGAGCACGAGAATGATATCGGCCCCGATACCGCGCTGGATGCGGATTGAATCCTCGGGCGTCAGGGTAATCTTCGCCCCATCGATATAGGAGCGGAAGGACGCCCCTTCTTCGGTGATCTTGAGCAGGGATGGATCGCGCGGGTCGCCGCGGTTGCCCTTGATTTCCTTCGCGCCCATACCGCCGCCCAGCGAGAAAATCTGGAACCCGCCCGAATCGGTCAGCATCGGACCGTCCCAACCCATCATCTTGTGCAAACCACCCAGCTTGGCAATTTGCTCCGCACCGGGCTGCAGCATGAGGTGATAGGTGTTGCCCAGAACGAACTGGGTGCCCTCGGCGCGGGCCTGGGCCGGCAGCACACCACGAATCGCACCACGGGTTGCACAGAAGATGAAGGCCGGTGTCTGGATTGTGCCATGGGGCGTGGTCAGAACCCCACGCCGGGCCGCACCCGGCCATTCCGCATCCGCAGTCACCGTCTTGGTCACATCAAAGGAAAACCCGGGGTAATCGTTCATGTGGCAATCATCCGGCCAAGAGGAAGGTTCAGCAGGCACCGCGCAAACAGCAAAAAAGCCCGCGAATCGCGGGCTCTCGCTTCATCGGAAAGACCGACGATCAGTTGGCAACGGCAACCTTGTCCAGGTCGCGCTTCATCTGGCGAAGCTCACGCGGCAGCTTGGAAACTGCGGTATCACGCAGGAAGGAATCGACGCCGCCCTTGTGCTCCACGGTCCGGATGGCCTTGGTGGACATGGTGACACGAATGCCACGCGCCAGCGTTTCACTGTACAGCATGGTGGTCTGCAGGTTCGGCAGGAACCGGCGGCGGGTCTTGTTGTGTGCGTGACTGACGTTGTTACCCGTCATCACGCCTTTGCCAGTAATGGCGCAGCGGCGCGACATATTTCGCTCCATGAATAAGTTTCGCGCCAAAGACGGCGCGTTCGGCGGAGTTTTTAGGGTAAGCAACCGGCTTGGTCAAGCCTGAGTTGACCGTTATTCGGTCCCGCGAAAAGCATCCAGAAGCATTTGGGCTGCCGCCG
>JAURLR010000247.1 GCA_030831135.1 Alphaproteobacteria bacterium | reverse complement strand
ATGATCGAATCCTATCCCAATTCCCGCAACGTGATCCCGGGACAGGTGTTCCTGACCTCGGAATTCCGCCACCCGGATGATGACATCCTGACCGCGATGGATATCGCGCTCCGCGAGGGGCTGGACGCCATCGTCACGGAGATCGGGCTGGAATCCGACTTCAGGCAGATATTCGACATCGAGGCGATCGTGTTCGATGAACGCTGTGTGTCGGCTGTGCGGAATGCTGTTGCGAAGCACGGCCTGTCGTCACGGGAGATTATCTCCGGCGCCGGTCACGACGCCTGCAACATCGCAGCCGTTGCACCGGCTTCCATGATCTTCATCCCCTGCGTGGACGGAATCAGCCACAACGAGGCTGAAGACATCTCCACCGAATGGTCCACGGCAGGCGGTCAGGTGCTGCTGGGTGCGCTGCTGGAGCTGGCCACAGCCTAGGGAATTACAGTTCCGCGGCGGGCAGCGGTGCTTTCCCGAGGATCATGTCGGACGCCTTTTCGGCGATCATGATTGTGGCCGCGTTGGTGTTGGTCGAATGGGCGGTCGGAATGACCGAAGCATCGACGACACGCAATCCCTCGATCCCGTGCACCCGAAGTTCGTCATCGACCACGCTGTTGGTGTCGCCTGACGGTCCCATGCGACAAGATCCCATCAGGTGGAAGACCGTCGTACCCATGGCGCGGGCATAGTCGAGGATTTCATCATCGCTCTGGACGCCCTCGCCCGGGGTTGTTTCATGGTCGTACCATGCGGAAAGCGCGGGTGACTGCACCATGCGGCGGCCCTGCCGCAGACCGGCCAGAAGCACCTGCCGGTCATATTCGTGGGACAGATAATTGGGCTGGATCGCCGGGGCATCCTGAGTCTGCGCGGTTTTTGCCCGCACATAACCACGGCTGAGCGGCCGCATGGTCCAGCAGGCGATGGTGATGCCCGGATAGGTCTCAAGCTTTGACGGCACGCCCTGCATGTAGCTGGCCGGGGTGAAGATGAACTGCAGGTCCGGGTCGTCAAGGCCGTCGTGGGATTTCCAGAACACATAGGCCAGCGACGGCGACAGGGACAGGATGCCTTTTCGGGTCAGGAGCCATCTCCCGATTTCGCGACCCAGGGCCAGCCCGCGCGCGCGTTCATTGATCGTGCGCAGACCCTCGATGCGGTTTGCGATGCGCACCGCGTAATGATCGCAGAGATTCTCGCCCACAGCGGGCAGGTCGTGGATCACCGGCACACCGATATCCTTGAGCAGGCCTGCCGGACCAACCCCGGAAACCTGCAGCAATTGTGGAGAGGCGACCGAGCCGCCGGACAGGATGATCTCTCGGCGGGCCCGGATTTCGATGGTTTTGTTGCCGCGCCGGTAACGTACGGCTACCGCACGGCGGCCCTCGAACAGGATACGTTCCACATGGGCGTGGGTCCGGATATCAAGGTTTTTGCGGTGTCGCGCCGGATTCAGGAAGGACACCGCTGTGCTCATGCGCCGGCCGTTCCTGATCGTGCGCTGGAAGTAACCGACGCCAGCCTGCTTGGCACCGTTGTAATCGGGATTGCGCGGGATGCCCATCTTCTCGACACCCTCAATGAAGGCGTCGCAAACCGGATCAGGTTCGTCGATATCGGTGACCGCGAGTTCGCCGTCATGGCCATGATAGCCGTCGTCACCATCTCCGATCCGGTTTTCGCTGCGTTTGAAATAGGGCAGCACGTCGGCATAACTCCAGCCGCGATTGCCCAATTGGGACCAGGTGTTGAAGTCGTTGTGCGGCCCCCGGTTGTAGACATGCCCGTTGATCGAACTCGAGCCGCCCAGAACCTTGCCGCGCGGGGTGGGGATGCGGCGGCCTGCGGTTCCTTCGCCGGGTTCGCTTTGGAACAGCCAGTTCACGCGCTTGTCTGTCAGGGTTTTCATGAACCCGGCCGGGATATGGATCATCGGGCTGATATCGCGCCCGCCCGCCTCAAGCAGGCAGACGGTGGCATCGCCGGCTGAAAGACGGTTCGCCAGAACGCAACCTGCCGAGCCGGCACCAATGATGATGTAGTCGAATTCGTCGGCCATGATGTTCAGGTTACCCCTGTTGCACGAGATGCCACGCGCGGATGGACAGCTGCCGCGTCAGATCCCGGCGCAGAAGTGCTTCGGGTGAGGACGCGTTGCCCTGCAGGCCCCGGTAGTAGACGCCCTGAATGATCGCGGCGAGGCGGAACAGCGACAGCACCAGATAGAAGGTCCAGTTTTCGATCTCGCCCCGGCCGGCATGGCGGCAATAGGCAGCCACATAGTCTTCTTCGGAGGGGATGCCCGGTGTTGTGGGGTCGAGCCCGCGCATATCCCCGAAGGATTCTTCCGGCCAGTGATAGGGCAGGCAGTTATAGGCGAGGTCTGACAACGGATGGCCGAGTGTGGAAAGTTCCCAGTCGAGCACGGCGATCACATCGGCTGAATCCGGCGCGATGACGAGGTTTTCCAGCCGGAAATCCCCATGCACGATGGTGGTTTCGCTATCATCGGGCATGTTTTCGGGCAGCCAGACCATGAGTTTGTCCATCTCGGGCAGATCGTCGGTCTTGCTGGCTTCGTACTGCTTTGACCAGCGGGCGACCTGACGGCCCATATAGCCGCCAATCCGCCCATAGTCGTTCAAACCGATCTTCTCGAATTCGACCTGATGCAGTGCAGCGAGAGTTTCGATCATCGAGGCGTAGACCGCGCTGCGTTCCTCGGGTGTGGATTCCGGCAGGGACGGGTCATGGAAGACCCGGCCATTGGCGTGGTCCATCAGGAAGAACTCGGTCCCGACGATGGACGTGTCCTCGCACAGCGCCAGCGTCCGCACAACAGGGACGGGCGTTGGTCCCAGGGCGCTGGTGATCCGGTGTTCCCGGTCGACAGCATGGGCTGAGGGCAGCAATTCGCCCGGCGGCTTCTTGCGCAACACATAACGGCGCTGGTTAGCATCGGTTAGCAGAAAGGTCGGGTTCGACATACCGCCCTGAAATTGGGCGATCTCGATGGGTCCGGCGAAGCCTTCGATATGGGTGTTCAACCAGGCGACAAGCGGCGCGGTATCAAACCGGTGCTGTTCGAGAACCGGTACCACCTGATCGGTGCGCGAAAATGTGCGGTCGGCGGGGCTCATGAGCGTCCTGAATCCATTTCCGGAAATTCCTCATCCTCAGCATGACGAAGAGTGAGCTTAGCCAAGTCCCGCATGCTGCGACAGGCTCGGCATGGGGTTGATGAAGCTAGTCCTTGGTCGGGTAAAGCCGCCGGATGGTTTCGGCGACCATCGCGGGGCGTTCGCTGCCCTCAAGGTCCATGGTGCCGTCGAACACCAGATGGACGCTGCCATCGGCGCGTTTTTCGGCTGATTTCAGGGTTTGGCGCAGGCGGACGCGGGAATCTACCTGCACCATGGCGGTGAACCGGACCTT
>JAURLR010000246.1 GCA_030831135.1 Alphaproteobacteria bacterium | reverse complement strand
TCCATCGGCTGGGTCGTATAGAACATGTCACGCATATACTCGCTCGGCAGCTTCTTGAGCAGGGGCGCTTCGGATGTCCGCATCATGTATTCATGATCGAGCCGCTGCATCGCGAAGGACAGCCAGGCAATCCCGCTTTCGATCCACATGACCTTCAGCTTCGGGAACCGCTCGGGCAAGCCGTTGATGACCCAGTTGGTCAGATGCACCAGATTGCAGAGCACGAACGAGATGGCATGCATCGAGATAAAGCGGTTGAGCTGCGAGGTGTATTCGTCCTGCCAGTTCAGATGGGTGTGGAAACCGAGCACCTGATCGGCCTCTTCGAGCATAGCGTAGAGCCGCATATATTCGTTTGCGTGGACCGGCTTGTGACGCGATGACGTGACCAGGAAGCCGGCAACGCCGGGCTTGCCCAGGAAACGCTTGACCGTCGCCTCGGCGGCTTCCGGGTTGTTGAACGGCAGATAGAGCATTGCCTTGATCCGCGGATCCTCGGGCAAAACCCGTTCCACCAGCCAGCGGTTATAAGCCGTGGCGAGATGCACCTCCATCTCGGGAACCGGGTGCATGCCCAAAAACAGCAGCGCATTGGGAAACACGACCTGGTAGTCGAGCCCCATCTGGTCGATGCACTTGCGCGCCAGTGCGACCTCGCGTGGCACGCCATTGTCCTCGACCTCCTCTTTGAGCCCCTGACCATGGGGAATCCGGCCCCAGACATTCTGCCATTGCAGGCCCGGAGTGTTGTTCAGAAACGCCCCGCGCTTGGAGCCGTCACCAAATGCCGAGGCGGCCTCGTGGATCACCGGATCTTCAATGAAATCCATGATCTCGGGCCAGTTCCGGTCATCGCTGACATGGGAGTCGATATCGACAATGAACACATCGTCGAACCGGCGCTGATCGGCTTGCTGACGCGCCCGCGCCAGCAGCTCGCGACTGTCCGTCCAGTCATCGATCTCGGAAAAAGTTCGTTTGAAATCGTCGCTCATTCCGGGAGAGTCCTTCCGTTGTCGTTCACGCGCGGTTTGACCACATGGCCAGGTCGAACAGATTGAGATCCGCTGCCTGCAGCAGGGCCGTGACCGTCACCGCAACATCCGTTGCATTCATTGTTCCGGGAGTGGTGACCGGTGAAAACCGCCGGCCCTCCACATCCACCTTCCGTGCGTAAAGCCGTGCGCCAGCCGTCAACAGGGCCTGAACGGTTTCGTCCGAAATGCTTTCCGTATCATTATTTTCAAGTCGGCGGAGGGACTCCGCCAGCGCCGAATCAGCCAGTTCCGAGAGATCAGGTGATGACATAAACACCCCCATCCCGCACCGAGACATCGAACCCTTTCAGGCGGGTCGTCGGATCGCCGGGATGCGCGCCTGTCCGAAGGTTGAATTCAAAGCCATGCCAGGGGCAGACGATATGCACATCTGCCTCGACAAACTCGAACCCGTGGCTGCGCTTGCCGTCATCGAGAACCTCGGTGACACGGTTCATGATCCGACCCTGGCAAACCGGGCCACCCATATGGGGGCAATTGCTTTCCCAGGCAAAAAACTCATCTCCCAGACGAAAGACGCCAATCTCCAGTCCATCGATGGTGAGAACGCGCCGTTCCCGGTCCGCAATTCCATCGACCTTCGCGACAAAAACTTCTGTCACGTTCACCCCCTCTTGAAACAATGTGTGCGGTAATTCTTTTGCAATTTTCGAAAAACTACATGGGTGATGTTGGCATCGCAAGACACTGGCTTGCGGTGTTGATTGGCCGCATGGCCCCAGCCGGGCAATCCGCTAGTGTATAAGGAGTGGTCTTCGCGTTTTCTGATCGCTTCCGGAAGGGACAATGACGATGGAATGGCCCGACGCTGTCTTGCTGGCCCGCATACAATTTGCGTTCACCATCAGCTTTCACATCATCTTTCCCGCCTTCACCATCGGTCTGGCGAGCTTTCTCGCGGTGGTGGAAGGCCTCTGGCTCTACACAAAACGCGACGTTTATCTGCACATCTTCAAATACTGGCTGAAGATATTCGCCGTCGCGTTCGCCATGGGCGTCGTCTCGGGTGTGGTGATGAGCTATCAGTTCGGCACGAATTGGGGACCATTTGCCGAGAAGACGGCACCGGTCCTCGGTCCCTTGCTGGCCTATGAGGTTCTGACCGCCTTTTTCCTTGAAGCCGGTTTTCTGGGCGTCATGCTTTTCGGGCTCAACAAGGTTGGGCCGCGACTGCATTTCGCTGCCACCGTGCTGGTCGCCTTCGGCACGCTGCTCTCGGCCTTCTGGATCCTGTCTGCCAACAGCTGGATGCAGACACCTGCGGCCTATCTGATCGAGAACGGCCGGTTCATCCCGGAAAGCTGGCTCGGCGTTATCTTCAACCCCTCCTTCCCTTACCGCTTGGTGCATATGGTACTCGCGGCCTTCCTGACGACATCCTTCGTGGTGGGCGCGGTTGCGGCGTGGCATCTGCTGAAGGACCGGACCAGCGAACCGGCAAGGATCATGTTTGCAATGGCCGTGCTGATGGCCGCGGTCGTTGCACCGATTCAGATCTTCGCGGGCGACCAGCACGGTCTGAACACCCAGATACATCAGCCCGCGAAGGTCGCGGCCATGGAAGGCCACTTCAAGACACAATCGGGGGCACCGCTGATCCTGTTCGGACTTCCCGACATGGATGCGGCCGAGACAAGATATACGCTGGAAATTCCCAAACTCGGCAGCCTGATCCTCAAGCACAGTCTTGACGGAACGGTCATCGGTCTCGACCAGTTTCCCCGCGAGGACTGGCCCCATGTGCCGATTGTCTTCTGGTCCTTCCGGATCATGGTCGGGATCGGATTCCTGATGCTGTTCTATGGCGTCACGGGCGCGGTTCTCGGTGCGCGACGAAGACTGTTCAACAACGACCTTTATCTGCGCTGGGCTGTGCTGATGGGGCCGACGGGTTTCGTTGCCATTCTGTCGGGCTGGTTCGTCTCCGAGGTCGGCCGGCAACCCTATGTCGTATATGGCCTGATGCGAACGGCAGACGCAGCCTCTCCCATTGGCGCCGCCGGTGTCGCGGCCTCCCTGCTCGGGTTTTTCATCGTCTACATGTTCGTGTTCGGTGCCGGGGTCTACTACATGCTCAAACTGATGGCGCGCCCGCCGCATCAGGAACCCGACCATCCGGGAACAGACGGCCCGATCCGGACCAGTACGCTTCTCACGCCCGCCAAGGCGGATTAGGAGATGCCGATGTTCGATCTGCCGACAATCTGGGCCACTCTGATCTGCATCGCGCTGCTGGCATATGTCGTGCTCGATGGCTTTGATCTCGGAATCGGAATTCTGTTCGGTTTCGGACGCACCAAGGAAGACCGCGACCGGATGATGAATACGGTTGCGCCTGTCTGGGATGGGAACGAGACATGGCTTGTCCTGGGCGGCGGCGGTCTGTTTGCAGCCTTCCCGCTCGCCTATTCGATTCTTCTCACCGCGTTTTACGCACCAATCATCGCCATGCTGCTCGCACTTGTACTGCGCGGCGTGGCGTTCGAGTTCCGCTTCCGAGCCACACGAACCCGCAAGCTTTGGGAAGTCGCCTTTATCGGCGGATCTACAACCGCTGCATTTTGTCAGGGCATCATGGTGGG
>JAURLR010000245.1 GCA_030831135.1 Alphaproteobacteria bacterium | reverse complement strand
TGCGCAGCGCAATCCGCATCGAGGATTCCAGCTTGTCCCGATCAAAGGGAACGCGCTGGCCATTTTTCTTGACCACCATCAGGTCGCGCAAGTGCACGCGCTCGAATGTGGTCCAGCGCGCACCGCAATCCGGGCAGGCACGACGACGACGGATCGCCGTGTTGTCCTCGGTCGGCCGCGAATCCTTTACATGCGTATCTTCATGTCCACAGAACGGACAGCGCATCTATCTCTCTCCCCCGAAAATCTGTTCAGTCTTTCCGGCGTATTCAGCCGGCATTGTAAATCGGGAAGCGCCCGCACAATTCCTCGACGCGACGGCGCACGGATGCTTCGGTTTGTGCATCGCCATCCGGATTGGCTGCAAGGCTATCGAGAACCTCGACGATCAATTCCCCGACCAGACGAAATTCTGCAGGCCCAAAACCGCGCGTCGTGGCGGCAGGACTGCCCAGACGGACACCCGAGGTCACCATCGGCTTCTCCGGGTCAAACGGAATGCCGTTCTTGTTGCAGGTCAGACCAGCCCGCTCCAGCGCCTGTTCGGTGATGTCACCGGTCAGCGACTTCGGTCGCAAATCGACCAGCATCAGATGCGTGTCGGTCCCAGCCGAAACAATATCCAGCCCACCATCCGAGAGGGTTGCAGCAAGTGTACGGGCGTTCTCGATCACGTTGCTGGCGTAAAGCTTGAAACCAGGCTGCAATGCCTCACCAAAAGCAACGGCCTTGGCCGCGATCACGTGCATCAGGGGACCGCCCTGGAGTCCAGGGAACACAGCCGAGTTGATCTTCTTGCCCAGGTCTTCGTCGTTGGACGGGATCATTCCACCGCGCGGACCGCGCAGCGTCTTGTGGGTTGTGGTTGTGACCACATGGGCGTGGGGCAACGGGCTGGGATGCGCACCGCCAGCCACGAGACCTGAGAAATGGGCCATATCAACCAGAAGAAACGCGCCAACAGAGTCTGCAATCTCACGGAACCGCGCGAAATCGATCACGCGGGGATAGGCCGAACCACCCGCAACGATCAGGGTCGGCTTGTGCTCTTCGGCCAAACGCGCGACCTCGTCCATATCAATTCGTGCATCTTCCTTGCGCACGCCATACTGCACCGCGTTGAACCACTTCCCCGACAGGTTCGGTGCCGCGCCGTGGGTCAGGTGACCGCCCGCCGCAAGCGACATCCCGAGAATGGTGTCGCCCGGTTTGCATAGCGCCAGAAACACAGCCTGATTGGCCTGCGCGCCCGAATGGGGCTGCACATTGGCAAAGGCGCAACCGAACAACTGCTTGGCCCGGTCGATGGCCAGGGTTTCGGCCTCATCGACAAACTCGCAACCGCCATAATAGCGACGCCCGGGATAGCCCTCGGCATATTTGTTCGTCAGGACCGTCCCCATCGCCTCGATCACGGCGCGCGAGACAATGTTTTCCGACGCAATCAGTTCAACCTGATTCTGCTGTCGGTCCAGCTCGCGGCTGACCGAGGCAAAAATATCCGGGTCGGCCTCCGCAAGGCTCTTCGAGAAGAACGCGCTGGGGTTGTTTTCTGACGCCACCGCTTCAGTTGTCATCGACATTTACGTCCTCATTTCCTCTAATTTCCAAGCTGCTGACCGTTTACGGTCAGCGCGCTATCCCAGTTTTCCGATGCGGCGCACATGACGCTCGCCACCGCTGAATTCCGTTGCAAAAAATGCATCCAGACAGTCCAAAGCAACCTCGGGTCCGATGACCCGCACGCCCAGTGCCAAGACATTGGCGTCGTTGTGCTCGCGCGCGAGCTTGGTTGATGTCACATCGTGACACACGGCCGCGCGCACACCGGGAATGCGGTTGGCGGCAATCGAAATCCCGATTCCGGTGCCGCAAATGACAATGCCCCGATCCGCCTCTCCCGATGCCACAGCCTCACCCACCGCCTTGCCGTAATCGGGATAGTCGACCGACTCCGCACCATGGGTCCCCAGATCAAGAACCGTGTAGCCACGTTCTTCAAGTTTTGCCTTGAAAATATCCTTGAGGGAGGGTCCGGCGTGGTCGGACGCGATCGCAATCGTTCCTTCGCTCATGCATCAAGTCCATTTGAAAGTGCCAAACGCAGAGGTTTCTGCTGACAGGTCAGTTACCACATCTCGTCTGCCGCTGCCAGCCAAACACAAGCTATCGCGTCCAAATGTGTGGAAAACAGAAACAAAGGCGTTTGCGGCAACGCACAATTTCCAGTTCAATGCAGATTGGGATTTCAGCAACAATACGCGAGTCATATCACCGTGAAGGGGCACCACTCTGCTGTATCAGAGCCGAGAACTACTTTGGAATCGATAAAACTACTCATGATTATTGGACTATCGAGTTGACGAGGTCCGATCAGCCATGCGATCACGAAACCTCGCATTGCCGCCAAAGTACAAACAGATCAGGAACAAGAATGTCAGAAAACACGACTGATCCACTGTCGCGAGACGACCTCTTGCGCCTTACCACAAAAATCGTATCAGCCTATGTCCGCCATAACGTTCTGGTGGACACCCAGATCACGGACGTCATCCAGTCCGTATATGGCAGTATCGAGAATCTGACAAATGGCCACTCAGAGAGCCAGACCCGACAGAAACCTGCGGTCCCCATCAAGCGTTCAATCACGCCGGATCACATCATCTGTCTGGAAGATGGCAAGCAGTTGAAGATGCTCAAGCGGTATCTGCGCACGTCCTACGGCATGACGCCCGAAGAGTACCGACTGAAATGGGGCCTCCCGGCGGACTACCCGATGGTCGCCCCGAATTACGCCAAGAAACGCTCGGCCTTCGCCAAGGAGATCGGTCTGGGCAAGCGCCGCGGCGCATAGTTCCTGCGCAGCGCAACAACACCCGTCACGCCGCTTTCATGCAAAGGTTCCGCGGGTCGCCATAGGCTTCGGGTTCTTCTTCT
>JAURLR010000244.1 GCA_030831135.1 Alphaproteobacteria bacterium | reverse complement strand
CCGACATTGCCCGTCGCACCAACCACCGCAACCTTGTAACCCATGGGTCCAATCCTTGTTTGCCCAGCGCGCCATGCACCGGATGCAGGCGGTGACTTAAGCCCCAAACGCCGGTTTTGCAAGTTTTGGCATTGGACCAGACACCGCCAAACATCGCCTTTACGCGCCCGACCCGACCCGGACGGAGCCCTCACCCTGAGCCTGACGAAGGGCGAAAGGGCCGAACCACACGCAGCGGCGTCCGCCTCGACTGTCATTGCGAGGCGCGCAGCAACGAAGCAATCCAGCATAGCCGTACTGGATTGCTTCACCTTCGGTTCGCAATGACAGTACTTGTTTTCCGTCCTGCCCGGCGCTGACTGGCTCGGGAATGCCTGTATGGGGCTACACCTTCGTGGCGAGGATGCTCACATAGTTCATGAAACCGTAGAATGTATCGGTCTCGGCGCGGCGGCGGCATTCGGCCACCAGCGCATCTGCCATCGCCTGGTCAATCCGGCCCCATTGGGTCAGATAGAGCGCACCGCGTTCGGTCCAGCCCCGTGTCAGCACGGGCGAGGCGGTTTCCAGATGCCCGTGGCTGCGGGCGGCCTCGGGTGTAAAACCGGCTGCAACGAGGACGGATGGCAAGCGGCGGACCAGCCACTTGTCGTGGACATTCCCCTCCACAAAGGCATCGATACAGCCTTGCAGCGGGTCCGCGTCCGAGGTGGACACGCTCATGGTGGTGAAGTCGCCGTCATAGATCGCGACACGCCCGCCGGGCCGCAACACCCGGTTCACTTCCGCGAGAACCTCTTCAGGCCCCGGGACATGGGTGAGCAGCGTGTGCAGCACGACAACGTCAAAACTCGCATCGGCAAACGGCAGATTGCGCGCATCGGCCTGCTGAAAGGTGAGGTTGGGAAGATCGGCGGCAAGCTCACGTGCACGCGCAAGGAATGGCTCGAGCTGATCGACCCCGACGACCTCTCCCACGCCCGGCCAGGCGGCAAGGGTCCGGGATTGCGGGCCGGTGCCACACCCGATATCGAGCACCCGGGCACCATCGGGGAATTGCACATCCCCCAGATAGGATGTCAGCGCCGCGCTTTGCTGCCGTGTGGCCGCGCGTCGCTCCAGGCTCAGCTTCATGTCGTCGAGCTGGGCCGCCGAAATCGCCTCCGGGTTCACATAGATATCGGGCACGTTCTTCTCCTCACAATGACCGGGGTATTTGTGCCAGAATTCGGGCCATGACCGAACGTTTTTCCAGCTATGCCGAATTCTGGCCGCATTATTTGCGCGAGCACGCCAATCCGCGCACCCGCGCCCTTCATTTCGCCGGCACGGCAGCCGCCCTGCTGTGTCTGGGATTCGGGATCGTGACCGGGCCATGGTGGCTGATCCTGATCGCGCCGGTCGCCGGATACGGCCCGGCATGGTTCGCCCATGGATTTGTCGAGCACAACAAGCCTGTGACCTTTACCCATCCGGTCTGGTCACTGCTCAGTGACTTCCGGATGTTCCATCTCTGGCTGACCGGTCGTCTGGCGCCCGAACTCCGGGGTGCCGGGGTCACCGCACCATCATCGCCCGCCCCGGATCAGGACTGACACAATGGGGCATGTAGTCAAGGCCGTGCTGGTCAGCGCTGGCCTGTGCATTTTGCTGGCCGCTTGCGTCAGCACCACCCCCGGAAACCCGCTGCTGGGCGACTGGGTCGTGGACCTGCCGACCACACCGCGCGCCCATGGCAGCCTTGTCGGGTTCCGGGAGGGTTGTGTTTTCGTGCGCGGCAACCGGATGGAAACACGGGTCGCCAAACCCGCGCAGTACCAGATCGGCAACACGGATGCGTTGGTCTGGTACGGGGATGCGGCACGAACCGAATCACGCAACCCGGCCAAAGCCGCGCGGGTCATTTTTCTGGCACCGGATCGAATCCACATCACGTGGCCCGAAGGTTTTGACGAACGCTATATGCGCGGGATCGGAAACAGCCGGTCCGGCACAGACTGCCGTTAGGACTCAGCTTCCCGGGAAGGTTTGCGGCAGCGGCGTCATCACTGCGGCCTGCCGATGTGCGGCAAGGGTTTCGCGCACCAGCCGCCGGACGTACCAGCGACGTGCCTCGGCGGCACGGGCTTCTCTGGTGTCTCCCGCGATGCGCTTGGCGAGGAAGTCGGCCTCGAAGAAACAGCCCTGCTTGACGTCAGAGCTTCCTGCCCCCGCGTGGTCGAACCCCAACACCGGCAGCACAACCAGCCAGATCACCAGAAATGTCAAACCTCGTTTCATATTAGATAGTATGCATGTCCGCGCCGGTGGCACAATCACCAGATACAGGCCTAGCTTTGCGGCGAGGGCCCTGGAACAACAGTAACCGGAGACGAGGCTCCGTTGCGTGTCTTCGGGCTGGCCAGCGCTGCATCGAGAAGCGCGTTCAGGCGGGCCCGGGTTTCCGCCTTGTCGGCGGCGTCCCCGTTCCGGATTTCGGTGAGCATGGCCTCACTCACCGCGCAGGTATCACCGCTGAATGTCTTCCCGGTCGAGGTTTCGACGACCTGTTGGGCAGCGGCAGGCAGGGCCAGGAAAGCCATCCCCGAAAACACCAGAATTGCAGCCGATCTGCGCACAATCATTCCTTACCGTGAACCCCGAACGCTAAACCGCGTCCGGGGACCTCGTCAAATCACGATGCCAGGTTGTCGAGTTCCTTGAGCAGCTTGGTGCCCATTTCCTCGGTCGACACTTCGGTACAGCCGGGCTGCATGATGTCGCCGGTGCGATAGCCCTCGTTGAGGACGTTCTGCGCGGCCTGCTCGACCATCTTGGCTTCATTCGCCAGATCGAAGGAATAGCGCAGCATCATGGCAAAGCTCAGCAGCATGGCGAGCGGATTGGCCTTGCCCTGGCCCGAAATATCGGGCGCAGAGCCATGGACCGGCTCGTACATGGCGCGGCGCGCGCCCGTCACCGGGTCCTCGGCACCCAGACTGGCCGAAGGCAGCATGCCCAGCGAACCCGTCATCATGGCGGCTTCATCGGACAGGATATCGCCGAACAGATTGTCGGTGACGATCACGTCAAACTGATGCGGGTTGCGGATCAGCTGCATGGCGCAGTTGTCCGCCAGAATGTGGTGGAACTCCACATCGGGAAATTCTTCGGCGGCGACACGACCGGCGATCTTGCGCCAGAAGGCACCGGTTTCCATGACGTTGGATTTCTCGGCGGAATGCAGCTTGTTGCGGCGCTTGCGGGCCAGTTCAAACCCCACGCGCAGAACCCGGACGATCTCGTCCTCGGTATAGGCCTGGGTGTCGATCACCCGTTTGGTGCCGTCCCCCATGGTCTGTTCACCACGCGGCTCGCCGAAATAGACGCCCGAGGTCAGCTCACGCAGGATCATGATGTCGAGGCCCCGCACCACCTCCGGCTTCAGGGTCGATGCATCCACCATCGCGTCCATGACAATGGCCGGGCGCAGATTGGCAAACAGATCGAGCTCCTTGCGCAGGCGCAGCAGGCCGGCTTCAGGGCGATGCTCGCGGGGTACGTCATCCCATTTCGGGCCGCCCACGGCACCGAACAGGACCGCATCCAGATTCATGGCCTTGGCCATCGTGTCATCGGTGATCGAAACGCCGTGCTCGTCATAGCAGGCACCGCCCACCAGATCCTCATCGACGGCAAAGCTGACCGCTTCCTTCTGCTCGAACCACCCCATCACCCGACGGACCTGCTCCATCACCTCGGGTCCGATCCCGTCACCCGGAAGAACCAGTACACTCTTGTTCGCGGGCATGAACCCCTCCCCTTTATTTCAAGTGCGGGCTGCGCAAAGACGCGTTGGCCCCTGTTTCATTTCAATTCGATCGTCAACCCCCGCGAAGGCGGGGGACCATTAACATCTATGCCAAACAGGGCAAACGCCTGAGGCAATGGATTCCCGCCTTCGCGGGAATGCCACATACCGGCGCGAACCGGGAACCTGTTCTAGGACGCGTCCCGGTACAGCCAGGGCTGCTGGCTTTGCTGGCCACCCTCGAAACCGCTGATGGTTTCGTCGCGCTGCATGGTCAGACCGATATCATCAAGCCCCTCGAGAAGGCACTGCTTGAGGAACGCGTCAATCTCGAACGGATAGACCACACCGTTGGGTGCATGAACTTCCTGCTTCTCCAGATCAACGGTGATTTCCGGGTTTTCCGGATCACTGGCCACGATCATCAGATTCTCGACCTGCTCCTGCGGCAGCTTGACCAGCAACATGCCGTTCTTGAAGCTGTTGTTGTAGAAGATGTCGGCAAAGCTCGGTGCAATCACGACCTTGATCCCGAAATCCTGCAACGCCCAGGGCGCATGCTCGCGCGAGGAGCCACAGCCGAAATTGTCCCCGGCAATCAGGATCTCTGCCTTCGTATAGGGCTCACGGTCGAGAACAAAATCTCCGGTGGGCGTGCCGCTTTCATCGGTGCGCAGTTCGTAGAACAGGCCCTTGCCCAGACCCGTGCGGGCAATGGTCTTGAGAAACTGCTTGGGAATGATCTTGTCAGTATCGACATTGACCATCGGCAGCGGGGCCGCAATGCCCGTGACCTTGTTAAACTTTTCCATCACGCAACTCCTAGCGTTTGAGCACAACACATCCGGCGAACATGTCGTGGACGGCCTGCCGATTTCGGGTCAGTAGGATCGGAAGAAAACCGCAAAACAGTGGCGCGATCGAGAGAAACCGCATCCAGAAGCGGATTGTGGTCCGCCCCAGCCCGACGCGGCCACCCGTGGGATCGGCGGTGTAAAGACCCATGATCGCCATGCCCAGCGTTGCCTGCAGCGGGCTGGATTCCAGTCCGGCGCAGTAGAGCCAGGCGAAAAACAGCACGATCGCGTTGAGCGTGTGCAGGTGTGTCGTATCGGCCAGTTGCTCGGGTGTGGCGGCGAGAAACGAAATCCCCATCACGCTCGACACCAGCCACGCGAACAGCCAGATCACGCCGAGATCGGCCAGTCCCGCGACAACGCGCAGCAGCAGCCCCGAAAATCGGAGCGGCAGCACATCGGTGGTCGCGGTCTCGCTCAAGCGTCAAGGTCGCGCACATCGGTCAGCTTGCCGGTGATCGCCGCGGCGGCGGCCATGGCCGGGCTGACCAGATGGGTCCGGCCACCGCGCCCCTGACGACCTTCGAAATTGCGGTTGGAGGTCGAAGCGCAACGTTCGCCCGGCTCCAGCTTGTCGGCGTTCATCGCCAGACACATGGAGCAACCCGGCTCGCGCCAGTCGAACCCGGCTGCGGTCAGGATCTTGTCGATCCCTTCCTGCTCGGCCTGCTCCTTCACAAGACCCGAACCCGGCACGACCATGGCATAGACGCTATCTGACACCTTGCGGCCTTCGACAACGGCAGCAACGGCGCGCAGATCCTCGATACGGCCATTGGTACAAGAGCCGATGAACACCTTGTCGACGCCAACGTCCTGCATCTTCGTACCCGGCTTGAGGTCCATGTATT
>JAURLR010000243.1 GCA_030831135.1 Alphaproteobacteria bacterium | reverse complement strand
CATGGATAACGGTCTGGCCTTCTCCGTCCGGGGCCACCTGACGCAGCCATATCCCTTGTGAGGAAACAGCCAGCAAAGAGGATTGTCCGGTGAAATAGCGCCCCTCGAGTTCCTCGAACTGGGACAGCATGACCGCAGAGACAGGGTTGAGGACGGTGACATTGAAAATCCCGATCACGATCGCTGCGGCAACGGCTGGTGTCAGAAACTGCCAGACCGAAACGCCCGCAGCCCTGACCACCACCAGTTCATGGTGCCGGGTCATCTTCAGGAAGGTAAATATCCCGCCAAACATGACCGCAAAGGGAACAGCCTCTTGTGCCAGGAAGGGGGTCCGCAAAAGAGCCATGCCGGTGATAACGGAAGCCGTTGCGTCCGGACGGCCACTACCGCGCCGGAGGAGCTCAATGGCGTCAATCAGCCCGATCACGGCGATGATCGTTGCAAACATGACAAGGAACCAGAGCAGAAACTGCCGCAGGATATAACCGGAGATGGTGGGGGAAGAGAACATGCCGACCGGGTTCAGGCTTCTGCCATCGCAAGGCCCGATGGTCTTCGAACACGCAACCGGATGATCAGGGTCAAGCCGGCGAGGATCGAAAGGATCGGAAGGGCATACAGAAGCGGGACGAGTGCGAGTGTGCGTCGTGACATGTTGAAAAGGCCCAGCGAAGCGAGTTGCAGCGCAAAAATAGCGGCAATCGCGACAAGAACGCGGCCTGTATTGCCGCGCCGACTGAAATTGCCCGATAACATGGCGGCCATCGCAACAAGTGTGAACACCAGTATATAGAGCGGGCTTGTCAGCCGCCGGTGGCCTTCGGCGATCAACTGATTGGCATAGTAAGTGTCGTGGACGCTATCACCGGGCCGCAGCAACGAACCCAGATAGCGTTCTTCGGGTTCGCGCCAACGCGGTGATGAGGATTCATTCAGGATGTTGAGGTCCAGAGAGTACTGATCGAAGTTGAACAGGGTGAGGCGCCCGGATTCACGGTCCACATCCTGCTGACTGCCGTTGAACAGGACAACCCGCGTTCCTTCGGAGGACTGTACGACCGTTCCGCGCTCAGCGGTATAGGTCACAGGGCGTTCGGGGTCACGAGAATCATGGGCGAAGATGCCGCGCAATTCACCTTCGCCTGATCGCTCCCGGATATAGATGGTCAGGCCGGGGATCGGACTGTTGAAGCGTTGTTCCTGAAGCAGAACGCTTCCATAGGAATTGCGGTAGCTTTGTTGCTTGAGTTTGAAGCTATGGACTGTCGCGGGCACGATATAGAGTTGCAGCGCGTATCCCACGAAGACGGCAAGAATACCGAGGAAAAGTCCGGGCCGCGCCAGCATGCCCTGGCTCATGCCGGCCGCACGCATCACCACCAGTTCGCTGTCGTTTCGCAGCTTGTTGTAGACCACCAGAACGGCGGCAAAGACGGCAATGGGAAGCAGAACAGCAATGAATTTGGGCAAGTTCAGCGCCGTCATCTCGAACAGGACCGTGATCGGAAGGCCCCGATTCACGATGAAATCAATCAGACGGAGGGAGCCAAACAGAGAGATCAGCAGCGTCAGCACCGCCGCGACAAACAATGTCGCGATCACCAATTGCCGGAATATGTAATTGCCGATCGACGTCATGATCGCTCCGAAGGGGGATTAGAGGGCAAACCGTCCTCCAAGTCGCTGATTCGAAAAACAAACATGTTCTGCAGCGATCATGTTTTGTACCAGATCACATCGCGCTGACAAATAGCTGAGCCTTCCGGGGGTTCGCTTGCGTGGCATTGGCGGGTACTCTAAATCTCGAACATCACGAAAGCCTGTATTCTGCAGGGTCTTACCGTTAGCCGTGGATATCATTGTCATGAAGATCAGTTTTGCCGAACCGAAATTGCCCGCCCGCGGGTTTGTTGTCTTTCTGATGGGCGGTGATGGTGAACTCAGCGCCTCTGCAAAGTCTCTGGATAAAGCGATCAAGGGGGCCATCTCGCGAGCCGTTGAGGCGCGGAGTTTCGTTGGAAAGAAGGGCGAAACTTTGTCGGTGTTTTCGCCCGAGGGTCGCGAGAACCTCAACATCCTTCTTGTTGGCGCTGGATTAGCAAAAGACCTTGATACGCTGCGAGCGCAGGAAATCGGGGCCATCGTCTACAAATCACTCAGCAGTCTCGGTGCAGATTCTGCCACCGTGCTGGCTGAAGCCCCCAGTGGCGCGAAGACACGCGGGGCCGATCTGGCGGCCGCTCTGGCATTTGGTGCGCGCCTTCGTGACTACAGCTACGACAAATACATCACCTATTCTGATGCCAAGGCCCTGTTGGCCGGACCCACCCGGCTGCAATTCATGGTCAAGGGAAGCGCGGCCGCCCGGCGGCAACACAAGGAACTGGACCACATCGCCGACGGCGTCGATTTTGCCCGCGATCTTGTTTCCGAGCCCAGCAATGTGAAATCGCCGAAATGGATGGCAGCGCAGTGCCGCAAGCTGACCAAGCTCGGTGTCAAAGTTGAAGTGCTCGGCGAAGCACAGATGAAGAAACTCGGGATGAATGCCCTGCTCGCTGTCGGTCAGGGCAGTGTCCGGGAATCCCAGATGGTCATCATGCGCTGGAACGGCGGGGCAAAGGGCGCCAAGACCGTTTCCTTGATCGGCAAGAGTGTCACGTTTGATACGGGCGGAATTTCGATCAAGCCGGCCGGTGGCATGGAAGACATGATCTGGGATATGGGCGGCGCGGGCACCGTGATCGGCGCCATGCATGCCATCGCCGCCCGCAAGGCAAAGGCGAATGTCATCGGGGTCGTCGGGCTGGTTGAAAACATGCCGGACGGCAATGCCACCCGACCGGGCGACATTGTGACATCCATGTCGGGGCAAACGATTGAAATCATCAACACCGACGCCGAAGGCCGGCTCGTTCTGGCGGATGCCATGTGGTACACGCAAAAACGCTTCAAGCCCGATGCGATGATCGATTTTGCCACTTTGACGGGCGCGATCATGGTGGCACTTGGCCGTGAATATGCCGGCCTCTATGCCAGCGACGAAGCCCTATCTGACAAGATTATTGCCGCGGGCAAGACTGTCGGTGAGAAAATCTGGCCGATGCCGCTCGATGAGGCTTACGACAAGCAGATCAATACCCCGCGCGCGGATATGAAGAATGTCGGTCCACGCTGGGGCGGCAGCATCACGGCGGCGCAGTTCCTCAAGCGTTTCACCAATGATGTGCCCTGGGCCCATATGGATATTGCCGGTGTGGCGTGGTCGGAAAAGGAGCTGCCGCTGATGGCCAAGGGCGCGTCGGGTTTTGCCGTGCGTGCGATGGATCAGTTCGTGCGCGACAATTACGAAGGCTGAGGAACAGGAATATCGTGGCGGAAATTCGCTTCTACCATCTGACCCGGAAATCCCTCGAAGAGGTGCTGCCGGTCATGCTTGAGCGGACGGTGGTGCGTGATGGCCGGCGTGCGGTGGTCGTGGCCGGTTCGCCCGAGCGTGTTGAGGACCTCAACGCCCATCTCTGGACCTATGATGACCGGGTGTTTCTGCCCCATGGCAGCAAGGCGGACGGTTTCCCCGCACGCCAGCCTGTCTGGCTGACCGATACGGATGAAAACCCCAACGCCGCGCAGGTGCTGTTCCTCGCCGATGGTGCGGCCAGCGACAATGTCGATGGCTTCGACCTGGTCTGCGAATTGTTTGATGGCCGCAATGACGAGGCCGTTGCCGCTGCGCGCGTGCGCTGGAAGGCCTACAAGGGCAGCGGCCACGCGCTGACCTACTGGCAGCAGACCGAGCGCGGCGGGTGGGAGCAGAAGGCCGAGGGTTGAGTATTCGCTGGCCTCCGGGCCGCCATGCTTGTGGTCGTGGGGCGCGCTGGATATAAGGCGCGCACAATTCACTTCCCACTGGAGCAAGACACATGGCCATCGAGCGCACATTCTCGATCATCAAACCCGACGCAACGAGGCGGAATATCACCGGCAAGATTATTACCAAGTTCGAGGAAGCCGGTCTTCGTGTTGTCGCCCAGCGACGCATCAAGATGACGACGGAGCAGGCCGAAAGTTTCTACGGCGTGCATCGCGAGCGTCCGTTTTTCAACGATCTGGTCGCGTTCATGACCTCCGGGCCGGTCGTGGTTCAGGTGCTTGAGGGCGAGAACGCCGTGGCACGAAATCGCGAAGTCATGGGCGCCACAAACCCCGCCGATGCCGCAGATGGCACGATCCGCAAGGAATTTGCGGAATCGATCGAGGCCAATTCCGTGCACGGTTCCGATGCGCCGGAAACCGCCGCTGAGGAAATTGCATTCTTCTTTAAAGATGAAGAAGTCGTCGGCTAATCCGTCGACTTCGGTGTGGTGGGCGGCTCAGCCTAGACGAGTGCCCACCACATCAGCAGTAGCGTGACCGTGGCTGCAGCGCCGGAGTAGGTCATCAGTTTGAGAAAACCGTCCCAGGTTTTCATGCGCTGATCAAGATTCATGTGTTCCTCGGACATCTTGGCTCGAGTCCCTCTACGTTGGCGTTATGTCGTGTTTATACGCGAGGACACCGGGCCGTCAAAGCCCGGTTTTTCATTCCCAATCAGCGAACGGACGGGCTGATAATATGGTCGTCGGTATCGCCGGGCATATCGATGATCGCGGTGTCGCCGTCGATCTGAACCCGGCCCTCCGCGATCAGTTTGACCGCCAGCGGATAGCATTTGTGTTCCATCGTCAGGATGCGCGCGGCGAGTGAATCTTCATCATCCCCCGGCAGCACGGGAACGGCTGCCTGCACCAGGATCGGCCCCGCATCCATTTCCGCACGAACGATATGCACCGTGCATCCGCTCAGCTTTGCGCCCGCCGCAATCGCCTGGGCGTGCGCGTCGATCCCCTTGAACGAGGGAAGCAGGGAGGGGTGAATATTGACGATCCGGTCATGCCAGGTTTCCACGAACCAGCTTGAGAGCAGGCGCATGAAGCCCGCCAGACAGACCAGTTCAGCGCCTTCGCCGACCAGAACATCATGCACCGCGCGGTCAAAGCTTTCCCGGTTCCGATAACCACCATGTTCGACGACCGCGGTCGCAATTCCGGCAGCGCGCGCATGATCGAGCCCCTTGGCGTCAGACTTGTTGGACACCACGATCACGATCTCGGCCGGAAAGGACGGGTCTGCGCAGGACGCGATCAGCGCCTGCAGGTTCGAGCCACGCCCCGAGATCAGGACACCGAGTTTGAGGCGCGGCATCAATGGCCCCCGAGGGCGGCCTGCAGATTCTCGATATGAACGTGCGAACCGCTATCGGCTACAACGTGACCGATCCGATAGACCTGTTCGCCTGCCTTTGTGAGGTTTTCGAGCACAGTCTCTGCGGCATCCGGGCGCAGGATGGCGACCATGCCGATCCCGCAATTGAAGGTGCGCGCCATTTCCATCTCATTGACGCCGCCCTGATCCTGAAGCCATGCGAAAACAGGCGCAGCCTTCCAGTTCGACCCGTCGAGCTGCACGCCCAGACCCTCTGGCAGAACGCGCGGGATGTTTTCGAGCAATCCGCCTCCGGTGATATGCGCCAGTGCTCGGACGCCGCCATTCTTGACCGCAGCCAGGCATGATTCCACATAGATCCGTGTGGGGGTCAGCAATGCCGCGCCGAGTGTCTGTGTCGCGTCGAAGGGTGCCGCTGCGGCAAGGGAGGCGCCGCTTTTCTCGATGATTTTCCGGACCAGCGAGTAACCGTTGGAATGTACACCGCTCGATGCCAGCCCGATGACCACGTCACCATCCGTGACCGGGTTTTCCGGATCGGGCAGTCCGGTGCCGCGCTCCATGGCACCGACCGAGAACCCGGCCAGGTCGAATTCACCCTTGGCATAGAGGCCGGGCATTTCCGCAGTCTCACCACCGATCAGCGCGCAACCCGCGATCTGGCAGCCCCGGGACACGCCTTCGATCACCGCAGCGGCCACATCGGGCTGGAGGCCGCCGGTTGCAAAATAATCCAGAAAGAAAAGTGGCTCGGCCCCCTGCACCACAAGGTCATTCACGCACATCGCCACAAGGTCGATGCCGATGGAGCCATAATCTTCGGTGTCGAAAGCCAGCTTCAGTTTGGTGCCGACTCCGTCGGTGGCCGCGACAAGGATCGGGTCTTTGTAACCCGCCGCACGAGGGTCGAACGACGCACCAAAACCCCCGAGCGCATCCATGCTCCCGGTCCGGCTTGTTGCCGCCGCCAAGGGTTTGATTGTATCGACCAGTTTGTTGCCGGCTTCGATATCAACCCCGGCATCTTTGTAGGAAAGCCCCAGAATTCGTCTCCCATACGCATTTCTGACGTTTTCGTGCTATTTCTTCGCCGAAGCCGCCATAAGGTGGACCCAAACGCGACGAATCGCGTTTCTGTTGCGGGTCACAATAGGTGTTTCGAGGTCATTTGCAATGCGTCGCACAACGTCAAGAATCAGCGTGTTTCTGTCCGGTTTCGCGGTTGTCGCGATGCTTTGGGTTTCATCAGGATCTGCCCCGGCTCATGCCCAGCAGGCCGCATCGGATGATGTGTTTGTGATTCGTGCTGTGCCGGTCGATGAGACGGCAGGCTCGACGGCCACTGCGCGCAACAATGCGCTCGCAAAAGGCCAGCTTGATGCGGCGCAAAGATTGGTGGCCCGGCTAACGCGTTCCGTCGACCGTCCTGCGCTGGTTGCGCTGGATACCGAAACGGCGCGATCGCTGGTGGCGTCTTTTCAGGTCGACAATGAAAAGACATCCGGCGTGCGCTATCTGGCGGATATGACCGTGACCTTCAAACCCGATGCCGTGCGCGCACTTCTGAGGACGGCCGGGGTGGCTTTTGCAGAGACGCGGAGCCGTCCCGTTCT
>JAURLR010000242.1 GCA_030831135.1 Alphaproteobacteria bacterium | reverse complement strand
GCGCAGGCGTGCCCGGCGTTCGCGCGCCAGCTTTCGGGCCGGCCCAGCGGAGATCCATGCAACCAGGGCACCCATCAGCAAGCCGATACCGGTACCCAGAAAGACATAGACAAACAGCGGCCACGGAACCACGAGCCCGAGCGGCCAGAGATCGACCTCGACCATGTCGCGGTTGTTGACGGCAAAGACCACCAGCACGATCGCCAGTGGAAGGGTAATCAGCCAGCGTAAGCGGTTCACGGGTATCCTTCGGGGTCGGATATGGTCTCGGATCGGCTCAACTTTTCGACCGATGGTTCATTTCAGACAGCTTATAGCAAAAGCCGGTGTGGCGCGTACCGGTCGCCACACACTCAATTGTCGTTAAGGCGCTCGCGCAATTCCTTGCCGGTCTTGAAATAGGGAACAACCTTGGCGTCGACGCTCACGGCGTCGCCGGTGCGCGGGTTGCGTCCGGTTCGCGCGCCGCGCTGCTTCACGGAGAACGCGCCGAAGCCGCGCAGTTCCACCCGGTCGCCGCGGGCCAGCGCCGCTGTGATTTCATCGAGAATGGTCGTTACAATTCGTTCCGCATCGCGCTGGAGAAGATGCGGGTTGCGGTCTGCAAGACTCTGGATCAGCTCTGACTTGGTCATCGTCACCCCCCGGGATTGTTTTGCCCCGAAAATTTACCCTCCCCCAAGAGGGTCACTGAACATGTTCGTTCAGCGCGCGGCAGGTTGCCAAAGCGAAACCAGACCGTCAAGTGTTAGTGCGTTGGAAAATAACGATTTTCCAAATAAGCCGACAAGTTCCTCAAGCAGGCTTTCATCTTCGGTACGGTCGTCGATGGTTTCCACGGGCAGTCCGGCGGGGACGCTTTTTTCAGAAACCATCCAGTTCACGGCGTCGGATTCAATGCCGATGGCATCGACCAGTTGGTTGCTGACCGCCTGTCCGCCGGAAAACACACGTCCATCGGCGAGCGAGCGCACCGTGTCAGCGGGCAAGGGCCGCCGTGCGATGACGATGCCGACGAAAAATTCATACAGATCCAGCACCACATCCCGCGTGGCCGCGCGCGCTTCATCGGTCAGCGCTTCAACCGGGGACGGGACGCCCTTGAGGTCGGACGACTTGATCGTCACCGGTTCGACGCCGATCCGGTCGAGCAGTTCGACGATATTGGCGCTTTGCAGGATAACCCCGATGGAGCCGGTGATGGTGCCTTCCCGGGCCCAGACCCGGTCGGCGGCCACAGCGGCCATATAGGCGGCTGAAGTGGCCACGGTTCCCATGACGGCAGCCACGGGCTTCTGTTCGGACACGGCGCGCAGGCCGTTGAACAGGTCTTCCCCTCCCACGACGGTGCCGCCGGGGCTGTCGATATGGACAATCAGGCCCCGGATATTCTCGTCCTGGGCGATGTCGCGAAGGGTCTGGTTGCGCGCGTCGTCCTGAACGATCACGCCTTCCACATAGATACGGGCGATGCGGTCGCCCCGGATCAGCGCATCCTGACTGTGCAGGACGAGGAGAACGGCGGCGACGAGTGCAAGAATCGTAACGCCCTGCCAGACACGCAGGCGCCGTTTCAGGCGTCTGCGGTCCAGCAGGGCGTCAGGATCATAGGACATAACGGGCGTTCAACTGCGCGTCGTTAGGACTTGTCGGCGTCGTCTTCGCCCGGTGCTTCTTCGGAAGCTTCCGGTTCGGCCGCTGCTTCGGGAGCAATGGCTTCCTCGCCAGAATTGCCGTCACCGATCATCTCCTGGGTTTCCTGCTGCTTCTCGCGAATGGCAGCACCCAGAATATCGCCCAGTGAAGCGCCGCTGTCTGAGGACCCGAACTGGGCCATCGCGGACTTCTCCTCGGAGACTTCCTTGGACTTGATCGACAGGGAGATGCGACGTGCAGCCATGTCGATATTGGTGACCATGGCATCGACCTTTTCGCCGACGGCGAAACGGTCGGGCCGCTGCTCGGAGCGATCACGAGAGAGATCCGAACGACGGATGAAGGCCGTCAGACCGCCCGAGGTCGTGACCTCGATGCCGCCATCGTTCACTTCCGAAACGGTGGAGGTGACGATGTCGCCCTTGCGAACGCTACCCAGCGAGCCGGCCAGCGGATCGTCGGTGAGCTGCTTGATGCCCAGCGAGATACGCTCCTTGTCGGTGTCGACCTCAAGGATCTTGACCTTGACCATGTCGCCCTTGGTGAACGTCTCGAGGGCTTCCTCACCGGACTTCTCCCAGGAGATGTCGGACAGGTGAACCATGCCGTCGATATCGCCGGGCAGGCCGACAAACAGGCCGAACTCGGTGATGTTGCGAACTTCGCCGTCGATTTCCGTGCCCTGCGGGAAGCGGGTCGAGAACTCGTCCCACGGATTTTCCTGGGTCTGCTTGAGGCCCAGCGAAATCCGCCGCTTGGTCGGATCGACGTCGAGAACCATGACGTCCACTTCCTGGCTGGTCGACACGATCTTGCCCGGGTGCACGTTTTTCTTGGTCCAGCTCATTTCCGAAACATGGACCAGGCCTTCGATGCCCGGCTCCAGCTCGACGAATGCGCCATAGTCGGTGATGTTGGTCACGCGGCCAGTGAAGCGCGAGGTGACCGGATATTTCAGTTCCACATCATCCCACGGATCAGCTTCAAGCTGCTTCATGCCAAGCGAGATGCGCTGG
>JAURLR010000241.1 GCA_030831135.1 Alphaproteobacteria bacterium | reverse complement strand
GCCAGAAATCGGCATGTGTCCCCATCAAACTGCGCAACCAGGTGTACTGCAGCTGTTTCTGGCGCCAGATATCCGACAGCTTTGTGGCATCGTCCCCGATCTCGTCGGCGCAGCGCATCACAGCCGAGTTGAAATCAAGCAGCGTCCCATAGGCATCAAAGACGCAGGCCTGAATTCCGGTGATCCGGGTTTCGGTCATGACACGGTTCTCAGGGACGGAGCGGTGTGGCGCCGACATCCGCGATCTGCGCACCGCTGAGCAGATAGCGATAGACCGCTTCGGCCTCACTGACCCGTTGCACATAGTTCCGGGTCTCATGAAACGGGATCAGTTCGATCCAGTCGATCATGTCGATCGCCCCGGTGCGCGGATCCCCGAACTGCTCCAGCCACCGATCCACGCGATGGGGGCCAGCATTGTAGGCGGCCATTGCGAGCGGGGAAGAGCCGTCAAAACGCTCGAGCATCTGGGCCAGATAGGTCTGGCCGAGACGGATATTGTATCCCGGATCGGTTGTGAGATTGTCACGCGAATAGGGCACAGACAGTGTCTGGGATACCTGTTTTGCGGTTCCCGGCATCAGTTGCATCATGCCGCGCGCCCCGGCAGGGCTGATTGCCTGACGGTCAAACCCGCTTTCCTGACGGATGATGGCCAGCACCAGAGCATCTGCGGGCGCGAAGGGGGTGGCCATCGCGGGCAGGCTCAAAAGCGGGTAGCCTGCGACGCCGACCAGATTTTCCTGCTGGTTGAGATGCTTGATCGCCCGCACGGCCTCTCGCGGCCGGTCGGATTCATGGGCGAGCTGGGCAACCAGCAGGTGCTCCTCGGCGGTCTCTGCCAGTCCGGACAGGTGCAGAAGAAATGTCCTGAGGCGTTGGTCGGCACCCAGATCGTGCAACCGGTGGACCAGCTTCACGAGTTCCTGGTCCAGAAAACGCTTCCGGGTTTCGGGATCGCTGGGGACGGCGAAGCTGAAACTGTCCAGCTTTCCGCCCATCGCGAGAATGGCCTGCTGGCCGTAGAAGGTCGTGGGATGTTCGGCCGCGCGCGCCCACCATTCCCGGGCGAGCTCCTGGTTGCCGCGTGCCGCAGCCGCGCGGCCCTGCCAATAGGCACCACGGGCGCGGCTGATCGGAAAGCCGACGCCATTATAGAGCGTGTTGAAATGCTGCTCGGCGGCGTTCGGCTCGGCGAGAAATGACAACCGCAACCAGCCTGCCAGAAATTCGGATTCCGCGAATTCGCCGCCCTCGGTCAGACCGTGGCTGGAAACCAGTTTTGCCGCATCGCTGTACGCGCCTTCTTCCATCGCGCGGCGCGCCAGAATGCGCGCCTCCCGTGCCCAGAGTTCCGGGTAGGGTCGCGGGCCTGGGACGCGTTCGAGGATGTCGCGCGCGCCATCGTTGATGTCTTTCTTGCGCCGCCACTGCAGCCGTTCGAACCACAGTTCCGGAGCGTCACGCAGCGCGGCGGGAACCCGGGCAATGGCGCCGTCAACACCATTGGCATCACGCAGCACAGCGATCCGGGCTTCGGCGAGTTTTTGCGGTCCGGGGTCAAGCTGGTTCAGCATGCGGCTGGCCGCTGTGTGGCTGCGTTGCCAGATCAGCCGGTCGATCCGCACCGCGTGGCTGGCCTGATCGAGATGGCTGCCATAGTCACGCAGAAAATCGTGTTCTGTGGCCGCTTCAAAATTCAGCGCGGTCCAATACTGGCGCGCGCGTTCGGGGTTTTCTGCGGGGTTCCCAATCGCCTTGAGCGCGTCGAGATGTGCAAATCCACCTTCGCCCGTGACGGGTGGATAACGTTCAAACCAGCTCAGAAGTGATTGAAAAGAATCATCTTCATTGATGGCGCGCTCGGCCATTTGGCGCACGTCGAACTGGCGTGGCCAGGTCGGGTGCCGGTCAATGAAGCTGGTGATCTCGGTGAAGGAGGCACCGGAATTGCGGCGCTGCAGGTGCAGCCATTCGGCATAGGCCGTTACCAGTGGATCGTCCACGTGTTCAGCGTAAAGGGCGACCCCTTCCCAGTCTTCGCGTTCGGCGGCGGCAACCAGATCGCGCGCAGCCGTGTCTGCCGCGTCGGATGGATTGGCCAGAATGGTGGTGGAAGTGCCGAGGACGCAGCACAAGGCCAGCATGGCGCTGGCGAGGGAACGGGACAGGATTTGCATGATCAGATCAAAACTCCAAACCGGACTCTAAGGTTGCCGTCTTGCGTTGGCTAGCGCGGCGTATGCGTTCGGGCTGTGTATTCGGTTATCCACCTTGTTCAGACCCGGTCTTGCCGTTATCGTCCGGAAAAATGACGAGAAGGCCGAGATATCGGCAGGAGGACCAAGATGTTCAAGGGATCGTTGACAGCACTGATCACCCCGTTTCGTGACGGCAAGGTGGATGAAAAAGCGTTCCAGGGATTGGTCGAATGGCAGATTGACGAGGGGACGGACGGCCTCATTCCCTGCGGTACAACCGGGGAATCGCCGACCCTGAGCCATGGCGAACACGAGCGTGTCATCGAATTGTGCATCGAGGCTGCGGGCGGCCGTGTTCCGGTGATCGCGGGAACCGGTTCCAATTCGACCGAGGAGTGTGTCCGCCTGACCCGCCACGCCAAGGCGGCGGGCGCAGATGCGGCCCTGATCGTGACGCCCTATTACAACAAGCCGTCTCAGGATGGCCTTTACGCCCATTACAAATCGGTTGCGGAATCCGTCGACCTGCCGATCATCATCTACAATATTCCGCCACGCTCGGTGATCGACATGTCAGTTCAGACCATGGCGCGTCTGGCGGGGGATTTCTCGAATATTGTCGGTGTGAAGGATGCAACGGCCGATCTGACACGTCCGCTCGCGACCCGGCAGGCGATCGGAGACGATTTCTGCCTGCTCTCGGGTGAAGATGCGACGGTTCTGTCCTTCATGGTCAATGGTGGCGATGGCTGTATTTCGGTAACGTCGAATGTCGCCCCGCGCGCTTGCGCCGAGATGCATGATGCCTGGGCTGCCGGCAGAACCGGTGACGCGATGGCCATCAATGCCCGGCTGTTTCCGCTGCATCACGCGCTGTTTGTGGAACCAAATCCCGTTCCGGTGAAGTATGCGGCTGCGCTTCTCGAAAAATGCACCAACGATGTGCGCCTGCCGCTGACCCCGGCCAATGAGACCACCCAGAAGCAGGTCCGGGATGCGATGGCGTCTGCCGGTCTGCTCAACTAGCCGGACGGATCAGTCGAAACCGATATGGCGAAGAAAAAGAAGGGTGCAACGGGCAATATTGCCGTGCAGAATCGCAAGGCGCGCCACGATTACACCATCGAGAGCAATATGGAGACCGGACTGGTCCTGACCGGTTCCGAGGTCAAATCCCTGCGCCAGGGCCATGCAAGTCTGGTTGACGCATGGGCTGGCGAGCGGAATGGCGAGCTCTGGATGTTCAATTGCTACATCCCGGAATACGCCGCCGCGCGTAATTTCGGTCATGAGGAGCGCCGCCCGCGAAAGCTGCTGGTTCATACGCGTGAGTTTGACCGGTTGCTGATGGCGATCCAGCGGGAAGGGGCGACACTCGTGCCCCTGTCGATCTATTTCAATGATCGCGGACTGGCCAAGGTTGACCTCGGGATTGCGACAGGCAAGCGCCAGTACGACAAGCGCCAGACCGAGAAAAACCGCGACTGGGAGCGCCAGAAGGCGCGCCTGTTGCGTGAGAAAAACTAGATAACAATCTGAAAAACAATGTTGTTTTGTTTCTGTAGGTTTTTCATTTGATTGACGTTTACGTTAACGTAAACTGTGCACATGGAGCGCACATATTCCATTTCCGAACTGGCGGCTGAGTTTGACATCACGCCCCGCACCATTCGCCACTATGAGGCGGAAGGTCTGATTGCGCCTGACCGCGACGGCCAGCGGCGTATCTATTCGGCGCGTGACCGGGTGCGTCTGGCGCTGGTTTTGCGCGGCAAGCGGCTGGGATTTTCCCTCGCCGAAGCCCGGGAAATCATTGATCTCTATGCCGCACCCCATGGTGAGGTGGGCCAGCTCCGGACCTTGCTCGGAAAGCTCGACGCCAAGCGCGCGATGCTGGAAGACAAACGCCGCGACCTTGATGCGGCCATCGCTAATATGGACCGCTATGCCGAACGCTGTCGTGAACGGCTGGGTGATCTGGAAGCTGCCACGCGAGAGGCTGCCGAGTGATGCCCGGGCCCGTGTTTGAACCGCAAAACCCTGATTTCGAGGCCGCCACCCGCGAAAGCTTTGCGCGGCAGGGACTGATGTCCCATCTCGGGATCGAGATTGTCGAGGTGCAGCCGGGATTCGTGGCTCTGGAGGTTCCCTTTTCCGAGGCGCTGACCCAGCAGCACGGCCATTTCCATGGCGGTGTCATGGGCGCCATTGGCGACAGCGCGGCCGGATATGCAGCGTTCACGCTCACCCCACCCGGGAGTGCCGTCGTCAGCGTGGAATACAAGATCAACATGACCGCACCGGGCGACGGTGAGCGGCTGATTGCGCGCGGGACGGTCAAACGCGCCGGTCGCACGCTGATCGTCACAAACGCCGATGTTTTCGTGGAAAAGGCGGGCACACAAAGCTTATGTGCGACCATCTTGCAGACAATCATGGTTTTGCCAGCGAATGAGACCCGTCCAGCGGGCTGAACCGTTGTCAGGAGGAGAGTGAAATGATCCCGAACGAGTATCCGACACTGGGCTTCAACCTGGGTGATACTGCCGACATGCTGCGGGATTCGGTCCGCAGTTTCTCGTCAGACAAGATTGCGCCGCGCGCGGCAGAAATCGACGCCAAGAACGAGTTTCCCATCGACCTCTGGCCCCAGATGGGCGAACTCGGCCTGCACGGGGTCACGGTGGATGAGGAATATGGCGGATCCGGTCTGGGTTACCTCGAACATTGCGTGGCGATGGAGGAGATCAGCCGCGCCTCGGCCTCGGTGGGGCTGTCCTATGGCGCGCATTCCAACCTGTGCGTGAACCAGATTCACCGCAACGGGACGGCCGAACAGAAGGCGCGCTATCTGCCTGATCTCGTCTCGGGCAAGCATGTCGGCGCGCTGGCCATGAGTGAGCCGGGCGCAGGCTCGGACGTGGTCGGTATGCGGACCCGTGCCGAGAAGAAGGGCGACCGGTATATCCTTAACGGCAACAAGATGTGGATCACCAACGGCCCGGTTTCCGAGACCTTCGTGATCTATGCCAAGACCGACATGGATGCCGGCCCGCGCGGGATGACGGCGTTTATTGTCGAGAAGGGCTTCAAGGGCTTCAGTCAGGCCCAGAAGCTCGACAAGCTGGGGATGCGCGGGTCCGACACCTGCGAGCTTGTGTTTCAGGATTGCGAAGTGCCCGAAGAGAACGTGCTCGGCGCGGTTGGCAAAGGCGTGAATGTTCTGATGTCGGGTCTGGACTATGAACGCGCAGTCCTTGCGGCGGGCCCGCTGGGGATCATGCAGGCCTGCTTGGATATCGTTGTGCCTTACGTGCATGAACGCGAGCAGTTCGGCCAACCGATCGGCACCTTCCAGTTGATGCAGGGCAAGCTGGCAGACATGTATGTCACCATGAATGCCTGCAAGGCCTATGTGTACGCCGTGGCGCAGGCCTGCGACCGGGGCGAGACCACCCGCAAGGATGCAGCCGGGGCCATTCTCTATGCCGGTGAAAAGGCAACCTGGATGGCACTCGAGGCGATCCAGACCCTGGGCGGAAATGGTTACATCAACGAATACCCGACCGGTCGCCTGCTGCGCGACGCCAAGCTCTATGAAATCGGCGCCGGGACTTCGGAAATCCGCCGCATGCTCATCGGGCGCGAATTGTTCGAGGAGACAGCCTGATGCGCCGAATTTCCACCAATTCCGAGTTCGAGAAGGCCGTCGGCTATTCCCGCGCGGTGGTCGATGACCACTATGTGCACGTGTCGGGCACCACCGGCTTCGATTACGAGACCATGAGTATTTCCGAGGATGTGGCGGAGCAGGCGCATCAGGCGTTTCGCAACATCGCCGTCACCCTGGCTGCTGCGCGCTGTTCCTTCGCCGATATCGTGCGGGTGACCTATTACATCGCCGATGGCGACGACTACCCGGCGCTGATGCCGGTCTTCAAGCAGTATCTGGGGCCGCACCCGCCCGCCGCGACCGCACTGGTCGCGCAGCTTGTCGATCCGCGCATGAAGATCGAGATCGAGGTCACCGCGCAGCGCCGTGCGGTGCGCGTGCGTGATGAAGAGGAATAGACCATGGCTTCGGTGCTGATCGTGGGTGCAAGCCGGGGTATCGGGCTGGGCTTTGCGCAAGCCTATGCCGCCGATGGCTGGGACGTGCACGCCACGACCCGGACCCCTGATGATTCCGGTGATCTGGGAGACATTCCCGGTGATGTGACCCTGCATGGTCTCGAAGTGCGTGATGCGGGCCAGATTGCCGCGCTTGCCGCCGCTTTCGAGGGACGGGGACTGGATCTGCTGATCCACAGCGCGGGGGTTCTGCGCGGCGTCAGCCGGGCCGAGATGATGGCGATCAACGCCGATGCGCCCATGGCGGTGGTCGGGGCTCTGCTGCCTGCGGTCGAGCGGGGCGCGATGCACAAGATTGCGATCCTCACCAGCCAGATGGGGGCACGCCATGGCGGCGGAACCCCGTCTGCTGATTATGGCGCGTCGAAATGCGAATTGAACGACCGGTTTCGCGAGATCGAGCCGGACTGGCGCGCGCGGGGAATCACTTCAGTGGTGTTCCACCCCG
>JAURLR010000023.1 GCA_030831135.1 Alphaproteobacteria bacterium | reverse complement strand
GTGTGACCTTCGATCTGCTTGGTGACATCCCAGAGCATATCGATTTCCTCAATCTCAGCGTGTCCGGTGACCATGCGGATCATCACCCGATAGACCCAGCCCATGCCTTCACGGCACGGCGTACACTGACCGCAACTCTCATGCCGGTAGAAATGGCTCAGACGGGCAATCGCCTCGACGATATCGGTCGACTTGTCCATCACGATGACCGCCGCCGTGCCCAACCCGGTTTTGTGTTCACGCAGGGAGTCAAAATCCATCAGGATGTTGTCACAGATATTCTTCGGCAGACAGGGGGTGGAAGAGCCACCCGGGATCACGGCGAGGAGATTGTCCCAGCCACCACGAACGCCGCCTGCATGCTTGTCGATGAGTTCCTTCAGCGGGATGCTCATCTCTTCTTCGACGTTGCACGGATTGTTCACATGGCCAGAGATCGAGAAGATTTTCGTGCCCGTGTTGTTTTCGCGGCCGAAACCCGAAAACCAGGACGCACCCCGGCGCAGGATGGTCGGCACCACGGCAACGGTTTCCACGTTGTTCACGGTGGTCGCCCAGCCATTAAGACCGCACGCCGCCGGGAATGGCGGCTTGAGACGCGGCTGGCCCTCCCTCCCTTCCAGGCTTTCGAGCAGCGCGGTTTCCTCGCCACAGATATAGGCACCGGCACCGCGATGCAGATAAACGTCGAAGTCCCAGCCCGAACCGCAGGCGTTCTTGCCGATCAGACCGGCTTCATAAGCCTGATCAATCGCAACCTGCAGGTTTGACGCTTCCATAAAGAATTCACCGCGCACATAGATATAGGCCGCATTGGCCCCCATCGCGAAACCGCCCACGAGGCAGCCTTCAACCAGGGTATGCGGGTCATAACGCAGGATTTCGCGATCCTTGCAGGTGCCCGGCTCGGATTCGTCGGCGTTGACGACAAGATAATGTGGACGGCCGTCGCGACGGTCTTCCGGCGGCATGAACGACCATTTCACGCCGGTCGGGAACCCCGCGCCACCGCGCCCGCGCAACCCGGATGCCTTGACCTCTTCCACGAGCTTTTCGCGGCCGAGCTCAAGCAGTGCCTTGGTGTTGTCCCAGATACCGCGGCGGCGTGCGCCTTCGAGGCCCCAGTCATCCTGACCATAAAGGTTCTGGAAGATGCGATCTTCGTCACGCAACATTACGCACCCTCCGCCGTCAATGTGGTGAGCCCGTCTTCCGGCTCCGAGCCCTTGCGCCCGGCTCTTGAACCGGGCTCGGGGGTTTCACCCCGTTTGAGTGATTCGAGGATTGTTTTGAAGCTGTCCGCTGTCAGATCTTCATAATAGTCATCATTGATCTGGACCATAGGCGCATTGCAACACGCGCCCAGGCATTCGACCTCAACCACGGTGAACAGACCGTCGTCGCTGGTTTCCCCCAGCCCGCAGCCGGTTACATCCTTGGCAGCCGCGCGCAGATCATCCGAACCGCGCAGCCAGCACGGCGTCGTGCGGCACAGCTGAACGAAGTTCCTGCCGACCGGTTCCAGGTTGAACATCGAGTAGAAACTCGCGACTTCGAGCACACGAATTTTCGGCATCCCCAGATAGGACGCCACAAATTCGATGACCTCTGTCGGCAGCCAGCCACCGGCCTGACGCTGGGCCAGATCGAGCAACGGGATCACCGCGCTTTGCTGGCGCCCCTCGGGATAGCGTCCGATAATGGTTTGCGCGCGCGCCTCATATTCGGCGTTGAATGCGAAGGTTTGGCTCACCGGTCCACCTCTCCAAACACGATATCCATACTGCCGATCACGGCAGGTACGTCAGCCAGCATGTGGCCCTTGCTCAGCGGCGCGAGCGCCTGCATGAAGGCAAACCCCGGCGCGCGAATTTTGCACTTGTAGGGGCGATTGGTGCCGTCAGAGACGACATAGACGCCGAACTCACCCTTCGGGGCTTCCACGGCGGTGTAGGTCTCACCGGCGGGCACATGATAGCCCTCGGTGTAGAGCTTGAAGTGATGGATCAGGGCTTCCATCGAGTGCTTCATCTCGCCCCGGCGTGGCGGCGTCAGCTTATGGTTCTGGGTCATGACAGGACCATCGGGCAATTCGTCGAGGCACTGCTTGATGATCCGCAGGCTCTGACGCATTTCCTCGACCCGGATCAGATAGCGGGCATAGCAATCACCCGTCTTGCCGACCGGGATGTCGAAATCCATCCGATCATAGACGTCATAGGGCTGAGACTTGCGCAGATCCCAGGGCACGCCTGATGCGCGCAGCATGGGGCCTGACATACCCCAGTCCATTGCCTCTTCCGCCGTGAACACGCCGATATCGACCGTCCGCTGCTTGAAGATGCGGTTCTCGGTCAGCAGCGTTTCCATGTCGTCGAGGAACTTCGGATAGGTCTCGCAGAAATCGTAGATATCCTCGACCAGACCAGCCGGCAGATCCTGATGCACACCACCGGGACGGAAATAGGCCGCATGCAGGCGCGCGCCAGACACACGCTCGTAGAACTCCATCAAACGCTCACGTTCCTCAAAACCCCAGAGCAGCGGCGTCATCGCGCCGACATCAAGGGCATAGGTCGTCAGGTTCATGATGTGATTTAGGATACGGGTGATCTCGGAGAACAGGACCCGGATATACTGCCCGCGCTCGGGCACTTCGATGCCCAGCAACTTCTCGACCGCGAGCGCGAACGCGTGTTCCTGACACATCGGGGACACGTAATCGAGCCGGTCGAAATACGGCACGGCCTGCAGATAGGTCTTGTACTCGATCAGTTTCTCGGTACCGCGGTGTAGCAGGCCGATATGCGGATCAGCACGCTCGACAACCTCGCCATCCATTTCCAGCACAAGGCGCAAGACGCCATGGGCCGCAGGATGCTGGGGGCCGAAATTCAGGGTGAGGTTCTTGATCGCGACTTCGGACATCAGGCGCCCTCGGCCTCCTCTTCCTCGTCCGCGCGCGCCTTCTCGTCGCCGGGCAGGACATCGCTCATGCCCTCCCACGGACTGAGAAAGTCAAAGCTGCGGAAATCCTGGGTCAGTTTGACCGGATCATAGACAACGCGTTTCTGGGTCTCGTCGTAACGCACCTCGACCCGCCCGGTCAGGGGGAAGTCCTTACGCAACGGATGCCCCTCGAATCCGTAATCGGTCAGAATGCGGCGGAGATCGGGATGGTCGGAGAAATAGATACCGTACATGTCCCAGGTTTCACGCTCGCTCCAGTTTGCGGCGCTGAACACGTTGGAGGCTGTGGGAATCGCGACGTCTTCGCCGACCTTGACCTTCACCTTGATTCGCTGGTTCTGGCTGAGCGAGAGCAGGATATAGACAACATCGAACCGCTCTTCCCGCTCGGGGCGGTCCACGGCAGTAATATCGAGCAGCACCTTGAACAGGCAGTTGCTGTCATCGCGCAGGAAGGTCAGCAGCTTGGTGATCGTCGTTGCGCGGGCGCGCACGACCAATTCACCATAGGCAACATCCGTGCCGATGACATCCTGCGGCAGCGCAGCGGCGATATACCCGCCGAGATCGTGTAGCGCTTCATCCATGCCGGTTTCCGTCTGTCTTTCCTGCGGGCCGAATCATCGCGCGATCGTGCCGGTGCGCCGGATCTTGCGCTGCAGCTGCATGATTCCATACAGGAGCGCTTCCGCTGTCGGCGGGCACCCGGGAACATAGATGTCCACGGGCACGATCCGGTCACAACCACGTACGACCGAGTAGGAATAATGGTAGTAGCCGCCGCCATTGGCGCACGACCCCATCGAAATCACCCAGCGCGGCTCGGGCATCTGGTCGTAAACCTTGCGCAGCGCGGGGGCCATCTTGTTGGTCAGTGTGCCCGCGACGATCATCACATCGGACTGACGGGGACTGGGACGGAACAGAAAACCGAACCGGTCCATGTCATAGCGGGATGCCGCCGTGTGCATCATCTCGACCGCACAGCAGGCCAGACCAAAGGTCATCGGCCAGAGAGAACCGGTGCGGGCCCAATTGACCAGCTTGTCCATGTTGGCGATGACAAAGCCCTTGTCGGTCAATTCGTGGGTCACCGCCTGAATGGCAGCGTCCTGATCGGGACCGGGATGAAAGACCGCGTCTGCGGGATCGCGAACGGTTATTCCCATTCGAGAGCTCCTTTGCGCCACTCGTAGATGAAACCGACCGTCAGAATTCCAAGGAAGACGATCATGGACCAGAACCCGAAGAGCCCGATTTCCGACAGGCTGATCGCCCATGGGAACAGGAAAGCCACTTCAAGATCGAAAATAATGAACAGAATTGCGACCAGATAGAACCGGACATCGAATTTCATGCGCGCGTCATCAAACGCATCGAAGCCGCACTCATAGGCCGAGTTTTTCTCCGGATCGGGCTTGCGCGCGCCAATGATCACCGAGGCCAGAACCATGGCGATCGACAATCCGGCCGCAAGACCGAGAAAGATCAAAATTGGCAGATACTCGAGGAGCAGCTCTTCCATCGATAACGCCCTGTAATTGCCCCGTATTCATGTCCGGCAATGGGTCTCCGGCGAGCACTCCCCGTGCTCCGAAAACCCGCCTGTTTCTTGAGGCCAGCCTTACACCAGCGCACGCGACCTTGGCAAGGCACGCCAGCCCCCTTCGCGCGCATTGTCGCGGCGAAAGGTTAAGATTTGCAGCCGCCCTCATGGGCCATCTTCCACAACAACAAACGGCCCCGAAACGGGGCCGTGTGAACATAAGGTCTTGATGAGGTTCGGTGGCGGGAGTGACGGGACTCGAACCCGCGGCCTCCGGC
>JAURLR010000240.1 GCA_030831135.1 Alphaproteobacteria bacterium | reverse complement strand
GGGGATGAAGCGCGTCTCGGTGTTTTGGGAGTTCAGGGGCTGGAGCGCGCCTATGAACGACACAGTATTCCGGTCGCAGCCTGGCAATCGGTCCGCGAGACCGTCCGGCTTGTTTCGGTCACCGTGACCGCGATTGGTCAGATGTTCGGGGGTGAGCGCAGCGCCAAGGAGTTGGGCGGGCCCGTTCGAATCGCCCAGATGTCGAACAGTGCTGCGGACGCAGGAATCATAACACTGGTGATCTTTGCGGCATTTCTTTCCATCAATCTCGGCCTGATCAATCTGCTGCCCATACCGCTGCTCGACGGTGGACATCTGCTGTTTTATGCCTATGAAGCCGTTATCAGACGGCCACCGGGGCGCTGGGCGCAGGAGTTCGGTCTGAAAATCGGGCTGGTTTTCGTGCTCGGCCTCATGCTATTCGCCACGTTCAATGATATAGCTCGTCTTCCGGTTGTTCAGCGGATTGTTTCGTTGTTCACTTGGGCGTAAAGCTCTGCACGTAAAGCAGAAACGGGCAACTGGGTAACAGGGACGAGCGTGTGATTTCCCGCTTATTGAAGTTTTCGGTATCGAGTTTCCTGGCGGGCGTTCTGTTCGTCGGTGCTGCGGCCCTGTCGCCTGTGATCGGGCAGACCGGTGGTGGTTCCGTAATCGAGGAAATTCGGGTGGTGGGAACCCAGCGGATCGATCCCACGACGGTCAACTCCTACATGCAGTTGAAACCGGGTGATATTTACAGCCCCGAAAAAGTCGATGAATCCCTCAAGAACCTTTTCAACACCGGACTGTTTGCCGATGTGACCCTGCGACGCGAAGGCCGTTCGGTCGTTGTCCAGGTGGTCGAGAACCCGATCATCAACCGCATTGCGTTTGAGGGCAATCGCAAGCTCAACGATGAGGTGCTCGAGTCCGAAGTCACATTGCGTCCTCGGGTCGTGTACACCCGCACCAAGGTGCAGAGCGATGTGCAGCGCCTGCTGGACGTCTATCGCCGTTCCGGGCGGTTTGCGGCAACGGTTGATCCCAAGGTGATCCAGCTTCCCGAAAACCGGGTTGATCTGGTGTTTGAAATCAACGAGGGCGGTGCGACCGGCATTCGGGCGATCAATTTCATCGGGAACGCCGAGTTTTCCGATGGTGAACTGCGCGACGTCATTCAGACGACGGAATCCAACTTCTATAATTTCCTGTCGAGCAACGACACATACGATCCCGATCGCCTGTCCTTCGACCGCGAATTGCTGCGCCGGTTCTATCTCTCCGAAGGTCATGCCGATTTTCTTGTGTTGTCCGCCATCGCGGAGCTGACCGAGGACCGCGAAGACTTTCTCGTGACTTTTACACTGGAAGAGGGGCCTCTCTACACATTCGGTGAACTGGATGTCTCCATCCAGTTGCGCGGTCTGGAGGCAGAAGATCTGACCACCGAGATCACCTCTGAGACCGGGGATATCTACAACGCCAACGAAGTCGAGAACACGGTCCAGGCGATCACCGATGTGCTCGGTGAGCGTGGATTTGCGTTCGTTGATGTGCGCCCACGAGTCAATCGGGATCGGGAAGCCCTGACCATTGATGTGACCTACGAAGTGCGTGAGGGCCCGCGCGTATTTGTCGAGCGTATTGATATTGGCGGCAACGTGCGCACGCTGGACAAGGTCATTCGCAGGGAGTTCACCCTGGACGAGGGCGATGCCTTCAATACCGCCAAGCTGCGACGCACACGACAAAGGCTTCAGGATCTGGGCTTCTTCTCGCGCGTTGATGTGAACAACAATCCGGGCAGTGCGCCCGATCGCACCATTGTCAGTGTTGACGTGCAGGAGCAGTCAACGGGTGAGCTCTCGATTGGTGCGGGTTTCTCCTCGACCGCAGGTGCGCTGACCGATCTCACCATCCGGGAACGGAACCTGCTCGGGCGTGGGCAGGATTTGCGATTGAGCACGACCCTGGCGACCAAGCAGCAACAGGTCGATCTGAGTTTTACGGAACCCTATTTTCTGGGCCGTGAGTTGTCTGCCGGATTTGATGTGTTCTATCGCACGACGGATTTCGGGGATCGCTCCTCCTTCGAAGAGGATGAGGCGGGCTTTGGCCTGAGGGCCGGGTATCAACTCGGACCAAAGCTCCGGCACACGGCCCGCTATACGTTTTCGCGCGACAAGATTGACAACGTTGCGACCGATGCGTCGCCGGCGATTCGGGCAGAGGTGGGAACCTTCTCAACCTCCGCGATCGGAAACGAATTCTTTTACGACGCCCGGAACAGCCGGTTCAGCCCGACCGACGGCTATTATCTGAGGTACGACATCGATGTGGCCGGCCTTGGCGGAACCGAAAGATTCCTGCGCAACGAAGTGGGTGGGGGCGTTTATGAATCCCTGTTCAGTTCGTCCTTTGTGGGAAGCCTTGAGGGATCAGCCGGGATCATCAACGAACTTGATGACGAGATTCGGATTTCCGAACGTTTCTTCCTTGGCGGCAACAGCTTCCGCGGGTTCAAGAATGGTGGTGTTGGTCCGAGCGATGTTTCGAGTGACGACTCTTTGGGTGGTACGAAATTCTACCGCGCTTCTGCCGAAGTTCAGTTCCCGCTGGGATTGCCAGAGGAATTCGATATCAGGGGCGCAGTCTTCTCGGATGTCGGTTCGGTCTGGGGGAATGATGATCCGTTCCCCAATATCGAGGACGATGCGTCGTTGCGCGCGACGATGGGCATTGGTCTTGGCTGGGCGTCACCTGCCGGACCGATCCGAATCAACCTCACCCGTGCGATCCTGAAAGAAGATTATGATAAAACAGAGTTCTTCAGTTTCAGCTTTGGAACCCGGTTCTAGCGGAGCGAAGACATGACACGCATGCGACTTGCCGTTGCATTGGCCCTCGGTCTTTCGATCGCGGCAATTCATCCGGCTTCGGCCCAGAGTGTATCCAAACCGCCGGTTCCTTCGATTGCGATCGTGGATGTCGAGGCAGTGATGCGGGATTCACTGGCGGTGAAGTCTGCGCGTAGCCAGATCGACGTGATCGCAAAGGATTTGCAGCAGGATATCGCGCAAGAAGAGGAAAAGCTGCGCTCGGAAGAGCAGAGTTTGCAGCAGCAAAGGGCACTCTTGTCGCCCGAGAAATACGCAGAAGATCGGCAGGCCCTGCAACAGCGCGCCGCCGCGCTTCAGCAGCGCGCGCGATCCCTGCGACAAACCCTGGACCGGGGCATGGCCCAGACGATGCAGCGGATCCAGATCGTCCTGTTTGAAGAGATCGGCAAGCTGGCCGAGGAACTGGGTGTTAATCTGGTCCTGCCGCGTTCGCAGATTGTCGTCGCGGTCGATTCTTTCAATATCAGTGAAGAAGCGCTCAAGCGTCTCAATGCCCGGTTGACCGAAGTCGACATGGCACTTGAGCGGTCGGAATAGCGATATGCAAATTTCCACGCATGGCTGATCCTCGCTTTTTTGACAACAAGGGCCCGTTTTCCATCGCGGAATTGGCTGTGCGCGCCGGCGATGATGCCGTGGTGCAAGGAGACGGGGCGCTTTCGGTTGTCGATGTCGCGCCGCTGGATGTGGCGGGCGAAGGACAGATAAGTTTTCTCGACAATCGCAAATATGTCGGTGCCTTTGAGTCTTCGAAGGCGGCGGCCTGTATCGTTGCGCCCGATTTCGCCGACCGCGCCCCCGAGGGCATGGTTCTGATCGTGACATCGAAACCGTATCGGGCTTACGCCCGGATTGCGCACGCCTTCTATCCCGCGGCGGCATCGGAGTCAGGTGTGCATCCTGCAGCCTTTGTAGATCCGGCAGCCGTCGTGGCCGACGGCGTGTCGATCGGTGCCAATGCCGTCGTTGAAGCGGGCGCCCGTATCGCTGCGCGGGCCGAGATTGGCCCCGGGGCTGTGATCGGCCGGGGCGTATCTGTTGGCGAAGACACTACAATTGGCCCGAACGCCAGTCTGACCTTCTGTGATGTGGGGGCAAGGTGCCAGTTGCATGCCGGTGTGCGGATCGGCACGCGGGGATTCGGCTTCGACATGTCCGCCCAAGGGCATCTGGATGTGCCGCAGCTGGGCCGCGTTATTGTGGGTGATGATGTCGAAATTGGTGCCAACTCGACGATTGACCGGGGGGCCGGTCCCGACACGGTCATTGGCAATGGCTGCAAGATTGATAATCTGGTGCAGATCGGGCACAACGTTCGGATGGGGCAGGGTTGCGTTATCGTGGCGCAGGCTGGCGTTGCGGGGAGTACGGCGATGCAGGATTTCGTTGTTCTCGCTGCACAATCGGGCGTTGGGGGCCATCTGACAATCGCGGCCGGGACCCAACTGGCGGCACGCAGCGGGATCATGCGTGATACCGATCCCGGGTCAAAACTTGCCGGAAACCCGGCAATCCCTGCGAAGGAATTTTTTCGTCAGACGGCGGTACTGGCGAAACTTGCGAAAGATCGTAACCGCAAAGACTGACAACAGAATTTATTGAACGGTTTTGTGCCATGGACACTAAAGTCGAACACTCTCAATACAACGACAACGCTCGCGAAGCGGTCGATATTCTTGAAGTGATGGAGATGATTCCCCATCGCCAGCCGTTCCTCATGATCGACCGCGTGGAAGATATCGTGGTGCGCGAGAGTGCGACCGGCATCAAGAATGTCACGATCAATGAGCCGTTCTTCGTCGGCCATTTTCCGGTTCGTCCGGTGATGCCGGGCGTGTTGATCATTGAGGCCATGGCTCAGACTGCGGCAGTTCTCGTTGTTGAAACGCTTGGTAAAGAAGCACTTGGCAAGCTCGTCTACTTCATGACGATCGACGATGCGCGGTTCCGCAAACCGGTCGTCCCTGGCGATCAGGTCAAATTGTTTGTTTCCATTCAACGCAATCGCGGCAATGTCTGGAAGTTCAATGGCGTTGCCAAAGTGGGTGACGTGACGGTTGCCGAAGCGACCTATTCCGCGATGATCATGGATGCCTGAATGACCTCAATTCACCCGACGGCCATCATTGAGGATGGCGCGGAAATCGGTTCAGACGTTTCAGTCGGACCATACAGCGTTGTCGGATCCGGGGTGTCGCTGGGCGATGGCGTTCGCCTGCACAGCCATGTGGTCGTGGGCGGTCGTACGCGCATTGGCGCGCAGTCCGAGATATTCCCCTTCGCATCCATTGGTCTTGCGCCACAGGATCTGAAATATGGCGGTGAAGAGTCAGAGCTGATCATCGGCGAACGGACCACAATCCGCGAGCATGTGACCATGAATCCCGGGACCGCTGGCGGCGGCCTGGTGACCCGGGTCGGAGATGACTGCCTCTTCATGGTCGGGACCCATGTTGCGCATGATTGCATTGTCGGAAATCACGTGATCCTCGCCAACAATGCCACGATTGCCGGGCACGTCACGGTCGGCGATTTTGCGATTATCGGCGGTTTGTCTGCTGTGCATCAGTTCGTGCGCATCGGAGCCCATGCCATGATCGGTGGTATGTCGGGCATCGAGCAGGATCTGATCCCCTATGGTCAGGCACAGGGCGACCGGGCGCGGCTGCGCGGTCTCAATCTGGTTGGCCTGCAGCGGCGTGATTTTTCCCGCGAGGGGATCAACACCTTGCGTACCGCCTATCGCCTTCTGTTTGCCCAGGAGGGGACCATGCAGGAACGCGTGGACGCCGTGGTGGAACTCTATGGTGAGAATGAAGCCGTGATGGACGTCGTGAACTTTGTTCGCGCGGATTCATCGCGTGCGATCCTGCAGCCCAAAACGGCCAATGGCGGTTAAGCTCGGGATTCTTGCGGGCGGTGGCCCGTTGCCCGGTTACCTCGTTGAAGCCTGCCGCGCCAGTCAGCGACCTGTCTTTGTGGTGGCCTTCGAAGGACAGGCCGATCCCAATGTCATAGGTGACACCCCGCATGCCTGGGTTCGCCTGGGCGCAGCCGGTCAGGCTCTCGATCATCTGCGCGCACAAGGGGTTGGCGAGATCGTCATGGCCGGTCCGGTGCGCCGGCCGACCCTGCGTGAACTCCGTCCCGATCGCCGTGCTGCGAAATTTCTCGGCATGGGGCTCCTCAACAAGGGCGATGATGGCCTGCTGGGGGCAATCGTGCGGGCTCTGGAAGAAGAAGAGGGATTCCGCGTTGTTGGTGCTGAGGAGGTCCTCGCCGATCTGGCCGCTCCGGAGGGCCCCTTTGGGGGTTTTCAGCCGGACGAGAACGTCGCCGCCGACATCGCATACGGTGTGAAGGTGCTGCGTGCGACCGGCCCGCTCGATATCGGTCAGGCTGTTGTTGTGCAGCAGGGGATCGTCCTGGGGCTTGAGGCCGCAGAGGGCACGCGGGCCTTGCTCGAACGTTGCGGACCGCTGCGCCGGGAAGGACGGGGCGGCGTCATGGTCAAGCTGCCCAAGCCCGGTCAGGAAACCCGCGCAGATATGCCTGCCATCGGTCCGGAGACAATCCGGGCGGCCCGCGACTCCGGACTGGCGGGGATTGCCGTGGCAGCCGGCGCGACGCTCGTGTTCGAGCGCGACAAGGTTGTGGCGGAGGCCGACGAAGCCGGGATGTTCGTCATTGGAATTCACCCGGGTGATTTCTTGACGGACAACGACCCGGCCTCATGAGCACGACCGCATCGCAAGCGCCCTTGCATGTCTACCTCAGCGCCGGTGAACCTTCCGGTGATGTGATCGGTGCCCGGCTGATCGAGGCCCTGCGCGCCGAGGGGGATATCCAGGTGTCGGGCATCGGTGGTCCCGAGATGGCGGCGGCAGGCCTGCAGAGCCTTT
>JAURLR010000239.1 GCA_030831135.1 Alphaproteobacteria bacterium | reverse complement strand
TCACACAGCATGATCGTGCCTTCATCGGGTGTGGAAGATACCAGCGCCATCGCGACGCCGTTGCTGTCCATCAGTTCGATGATGCTCTCGACCGGGTAGGGCCCCCAGGCGGGCTGCTTGTAATGGACATGGGCATCGAACAGGGGCACGTCCTTGATGGCATCCCCGATGGGTGTGGCGTCGTCATGGGCCATGGCACCCTGCGGCAGACCTATCGTCAGCAGAAGGACAGCAATCGCAAATCCGGTCAGTGTTCTGGTCATGGCTGGCGGCTTCCGGGCGAGATGCTTTGGATGGTTGGCGGGCGCTGGTCCGTTCGACGCAGGATAAACGCTTCTTTGGGGCAGGGTGAATATTTCCTGTTCCCGCCGCGTTTGATTTCGCTGACGTGAATCGGCAAAACTACGGCAGATTCCATCTTTCGATAAAATTATCCGGGACGATACCAATGCCGAAACCAACCGTGCGCAAGCCGAAGAACAAAGCCAAAGACGGATCATGGACCGAAGTCCGCGACGGTATGCGGATCGACTGGGATATGCCGATCACCATGACCGATGGCACGGTGCTGCGCGCCGATGTGTATCGCCCCAACAAGAAGGGGAAGTTCCCGGTCATCATGACCATGGGCCCCTATGGCAAGGGCCTGGCCTGGCAGGATGAGCTTTACGCCACGACCTGGGAACTGTTCACCGGCGACCATCCTGATGCGATCAAGGGATCGACCAACAAGTATCAGAGCTGGGAAACCGTCGATCCCGAACAATGGGTGCCCGATGATTACATCTGCCTGCGGGTCGACAGTCGCGGCGCAGGCCGCTCGGAAGGCTATATGGACCCCTGGTCGCCGCAGGAAACCGATGACTATGTCGAATGCATCGAATGGGCGGGGGCGCGGGACTGGTCGAACGGCAAAGTCGGCCTGAACGGCATTTCGTATTACGGCATGAACCAGTGGTGGGTGGCTGAGCGCAATCCCAAGCATCTGGCGGCCATGTGCGCCTGGGAAGCGGCCAACGATTATTACCGGGAATTCTCCCGCCACGGCGGCATCCTGTGCACCTTCATCGACAGCTGGTACCGGATGCAGGTCCAGCCGGTGCAGTACGGCGTCGGCACCAAGGGCTATCGCAGCTGGGTGCATGGCGACCCGGTCGCCGGCCCGCCGACGCTGAACGATGCCCAGTTGAAGAAAAGCCGCACCGATATGGGCCACGACATCCGCTCGCGCGAGATGCTCGACGACTGGTATCAGGCCCGCCAACCGAACCTGAGCAAGATCAAGGTGCCGTTGCTCTCGCCGGCCAGCTGGGGCGGTCAGGGATTGCACCCGCGCGGCAATTACGAGGGCTTCTATCAGGCCGGCTCGAAGGAAAAATGGCTCGAGGGTCATGGTCTGGAGCACTGGACCGAGTTCTACACCCCCTATGGCGTGGAGATGCAGAAGCAGTTCTTCGGGCATTACCTGAAAGGTAAGAAAAACGGCTGGGAGAAGAAGCCGCCGGTGCTGCTGAAAGTCCGGCATGTGGGTGAGAAGTTCGTCGAGCGCACCGAGAACGAATGGCCGATCGCGCGCACCCAGTGGAAGAAGCTCTATCTCGATCCCGCGCATATGAGTCTCGAGCCCAAGGCACCCGCGAAGAAGGGCAAGATCACCTATGAAGGCATGGGGGACGGGGCGACTTTCTTCCTGCCGCCCATGGACGAAGAGACCGAGATCACGGGTCCGTTGGCCTCGAAGCTGTTCGTGTCGTCCGCGACCGAGGATGCCGATCTGTTCCTTGTCGTGCGCCTGTTCACCCCGGATATGAAGGAAGTGACCTTCAAGGGAACGGTTGATCCGCACACGCCCATCGCACAGGGCTGGCTGCGGGCCTCGCATCGCAAGCTCGACAAGAAGATGTCCAAACCCTGGCGCCCCTGGCACAGCCATGACGAGAAGCAGCCCCTCAAGCCGGGCAGCATCTACGAACTGGATATCGAGATTTGGCCGACCTGCATTGTCGTGCCCGCCGGCTACCGGCTGGCCCTGACCGTGCGCGGCAAGGACTATGTCTATTCCGGTGAGCCGCTCAACTTGTCGAACTTTGCCCATCCGCTCGATGGCTGCGGACCCTTCCTGCATGACGACCCCAAAGACCGTCCGAAGAAAATCTTCGGCGGGGACGTCACCCTGCACACCGGCCCGGACCACAAGAGCTATGTGATGCTGCCGGTGATCCCGTCGAAGAGTGCTGCGAAGAAGAAAGCGACGAAGAAGAAAAAATAGGCGCGCACGCTATTCGATCACTCCGGATCGTCGTTCCCGCGCAGGCGGGAACCCATTACCGCGGTCGATTGGCTATTCAAGCCTCGGCGGTAATGGATGCCCGCCTGCGCGGGCATGACGCAAAGACTGATGCGGTCAGTCGACCCGAACCAGCACGCGCCCGTCCAGCGCGGTGAAACCCAGATAGGTGTAGTTCACACCGTGGGCAGCGCAGAACTCGGCCCAGGCCTTGTGCTCGTGCTGTTTCCAGCTCGGATAATTGAAGTATTCGTCGAATAGCACATGGGTGCCGGGTTGCAGCCGGTCCCCGATATTGTCGAGGATCGTGACGGTCGAGCTGTAAAGGTCGCAGTCGATATGAACGAAACCGACCGGGCCTTGGTTGGCCTTCATGAAGTCGGGCAGGCTGTCTTCGAAATAGCCGCGGATCAGTTGCACATTCCCGGGGACTTTCGGGATCGCCTTCTGCTTGAAGGCACCGGCGGTTTCCACATGGCCGGTCCAGTCGCCGGGCAGGCCTGAAAAACTGTCGAAGCCATAGACGGTCTTGCCCGACGGGGCGTGGGCGGCGATTTCGCGCAGGGTGTTGCCGGTCGCGACACCGAACTCCAGATACATCCCGTCATCGGGCGCGTGTTTCACCGCGTGTTCGACAATCTGCTGGTGCAGCGGAAAAATCTGCGCTTCGGGCATATGATCCTGCACATAATCGGCGGCTTCATCACGGGCGCGCAGCTGCAGCTCATAGAGCAGGTTGCGGGAATAATATTTGTAGAAGAACCGCTGGATGAGCCGTTCGGACAGGGATCTGCTGATCTTCATGAATGGAGCCTTGAGCTTCTCGTGGACCGGTGTTTCCCGCGCGCGGGATGATGCGAGCGGAGTTGTGCCGGTTCGCCGTCGTGGCGGCAACCCTGCAGGTGGAGCAAGGATAACAGCGGCCAGAGGATGCGACAATTCCTACCCGCTTCTTATGCGCTTCTTACCTGGTGCAAATTCGCGTGGTAAAGCGGTGTCTCGATCCATCAAACCGGCTGGACAGGCCATGACGACCCACACGAATGATTACGGGCAGGAGGTTGGCTTTCCGATCCCCGACTGGACCACGCCAAATCCGCCTGCTCATGTGAGCTTGGTGGGGCGGTCCTGCCGTGTGGAACCCCTGTCTGTGGCCGATCACGCGGCCGCGCTCTTTGCGGCCTTTACGGTGGCGGACGGTGACACCGGCTGGACCTATCTGCCCTATGGGCCGTTCGATACGAGGGCAGACTTCGAGGACTGGATCAACCGGACCTGCCTCACCGATGATCCGCTGTTCTTTGCCATTGTCGACGCGGACTCAGGCGCGGCTGTGGGGTTTTCCAGCTACCTCAACATCAGGCCGCTCCACGGCACGATCGAAGTGGGACATGTCCATTTTTCCCGCGCCATGCGGCGCTCCCGGATTGCCAGCGAGGCCATGTATTTGATGATGCGTCATGCCTTCGAGGCGGGCTACCGGCGCTATGAATGGAAATGTGACAGGCTCAACAAGCCCTCCCGCCGCGCGGCGCGCCGGTTCGGCTTTTCCTATGAAGGTATCTTCCGCCAGCACATGGTCGTGCGTGTGCGCAGTCGTGATTCGGCCTGGTTCGCCTGTGTTGACGGGGAGTGGCCAGCCCTGAAAATCGCCTATGAAACCTGGCTGGATGATGCGAATTTCGACCATGATGGCCATCAGCGTCAAAGTCTGGCGGCGCTGACACGCCCTATTCTTGTTGCAACCGACTGACGGCAGACCCATGAACGCATTTGAATCCCGCACCGCCCGATGGAAGCTCGATTATCCGACGATCGATGATCTGCGGGTGCGGGCGCGCAAGCGCACGCCGCGCTTTGCCTTTGACTATGTGGATGGTGCTGCCGGGGCTACCGAGCACAATATGAAGACCAATGCCGCGGCGCTGGATGCTGTCGAAATCGTGCCGCGCTACGGGGTCGAGAACTACGTCGCCAACACCGAAACGGAGGTGTTCGGGCATCGCTATTCAATTCCGGTCGGGATCGCACCGATGGGCATTCCCAGTCTGGTCCGGCCGGGCGGTGAGCTGGACTTTTCCCGGGCCGCCAGGACCCATAATATCCCGCTCGTGCTCGGCGGTGTGGCGGGGGCCACGGTCGAGGCTTGCGCCGCACTCGCGCCCGACAATCTCTGGTTCCAGCTTTACCGCGTGGCGAAAGACGAACTCGCCGTCAATCTGGATATGGCACGCCGGGCCAATGCCGCTGGCGTCAAGGTGCTGGTGCTAACCCTTGATGTGCCGGCCCGGACCAAACGCCCGCGCGAGTTGCGGGACCGGCTGATGATCCCCTACCGGCACAGCGTCCAGACCGTGTCCGAGGTCCTCAAGCACCCGCAATGGCTCGCCGCCTATTTCCGGCACGGCATGGACGGGTTTGCCAACTACAAGCCCTATGCGGGCGAGAACGCGACCATGAAGGAGGTCACGGCCTTCGTGCGCCGGGAATCCGGCGGGTCGTTCACATGGGATGAAGTGAAGAAATTTCGCGATGCCTGGCCGGGTGCGCTGGTCGTGAAGGGGCTGTTGCACCCGGGTGATGCCGAATTGGCCGTTGCGGCCGGTGCGGATGGTGTGATCGTCTCGAACCATGGCGGCCGTCAGCTGGAAGCCGCCCCCCCGGCGATTGATTGCCTGCCCGCCATCGCGAGCGCGGTTGGCACGAAATCGACGGTGATGTTCGACAGCGGCATCCGCAGCGGGATTGATGTGGTGCGGGCGATGGCGCTGGGGGCGGAGTTTGTCTTCTCCGGCAGGCCGTTCATGTACGGTTTGGGCGCGCTCGCTTCGGACGGCCCGGGCTTTGTCGCGGAGTTTTACAAAGAGGAAATCTCCGCCGCGCTGCGCCAGATCGGCACACAAAGTTTTGCCGAGGCGCGTAAGCTTGTGATCCGCCATCCAGGGGCACTGTCCTTCGACGATTAGGCCGTCGGGCAGCACCCCCGGTCTGGGGAATAGAACCGCTAGGAGCGGTCGTGGTCCTGCATGTGGGCGGTGAACTCTTCGCGATCGATCATGCCGTCGCCGTTCGTGTCCATCTGGTCGAAGCCGCGCTGTCCGCGATTGGCGTGCTCACGGTCGTCGTCATCATCATGGCGACCCTGCATGCGTTCGTGGCGGTCATCATCGTCATACTTGCCATGACCACGCCGCTCGTCGGAATGGCCCATCCGGTGTTCGGAATCGGACATCTGCATGCGCGGGCTGTCTCCGGAATATTCGCCGGACATCTTGCTGCCAGCCACGGCCGTACCGGCGGCGAGCAGGGAAAGGATAGCGGCGGATGCGAGAAGGGTTTTCATGATGCGTCTCCTGTTTGCGTATGCGCGTTCAACATAAGAGACATATAATATTAGAGTGATCTAATTATAAGGGGTCAGCGGGAAAAGTTTTCGATATGCCGGTCAATGCTGTCCAGCTTGGCCTGTTTTTCCCGGTCATCCAGGAACGCGGAAACGAAGGAATTCCGTGCAAGCCTGACAATATCCTCCGGTGACAGATTCAGCGCGCTGCTGACCGCGATGTAGTTGTCGTTGATGTAGCCGCCGAAATAGGACGGGTCATCGGAGTTCACGCTCACCAGAAGTCCCGCATCGAGCGCACGCTTGATGGGATGGGCGGCCATGTCGGGAATGCCCTTCAGTCGCAGATTGGAAAGGGGACACATGGTCAGTGGTGTTTGCTTTACGCACCAGTCGCGCGACCAGTTTCGGGTCGTCGAGGGCGTGATTGCCATGATCCACCCGCGAAACGTGGAGGATATCCAGCGCGTCGGCCACATAGGCCGCAGGGCCTTCCTCACCGGCATGAGCGACAGCAAGGAAGCCCTCCTTGCGCGCGGCCTCGTAGACCCGTGCAAACTTCTCTGGCGGATTGCCCGCTTCGCCGGAATCCAGCCCGACGGCATAGATGTGGTCCTTGTGGCGGCAGGCGCAGGCCAGCGCATCGAAGGCCTGTTCCTCGGGCAGGTGCCGCAGGAAGCACATGATCAGTTTTGATGTGATCCCCAGTTCACGCTCGCCGGTTTCCAGGGCGCTCAGTAGTCCGCTGAGAACGGTCTCGAAGGCGATCCCGCGATCCGTATGGGCCTGCGGATCGAAGAAGATTTCCACATGGGTGACTCCCTGATCGGCGACCTTGTCGAGATAAGCCCGTGCCAGGTCATGGAAATCACGTTCCTCGATCAGAACCGACATGCCGGCGTAATAGAGGTCGAGAAAGTCCTGCAGACCATCGAATTGATAGGCGGCGTGAATCTCCTCCACCGAAGCGTAGGGAAGTTCGATTCCGTTGCGCCGGGCCAGCGCGAGCATCATCTCGGGTTCGAGGGCGCCCTCGATATGCAGGTGGAGTTCGGCCTTGGGCAGGCCTTCGATGAGCTTTTCGGTATCGATGGTCATGGTTGTGCCGCCATGTATGCGTGTGACGATCACACGGTTCTATTGTTGATTGCGAAACCAAACAACAGGTATGAACATCCTCTCTGGACTAGGAATACACACGGCTAAAGATCAAGCTCTTGAAATTGCAGGAAAAAACAATCTCGGTCGCACCGATGATGGACTGGACGGATCGTCATGAGCGGTACTTCCTGCGCCAGATCAGTCGGCATGCGCGGCTTTACACCGAGATGGTCACGACCGGTGCGATCCTGCATGGGGACCGTGATCGGCTGCTGAAGTTTGACCCGTCCGAGCAGCCTGTGGCCTTGCAGCTAGGTGGGTCGGAACCCGACGCGCTGGCCGAATGCGCGCGGGTCGGTGCCGATCTGGGATACGATGAAATCAACCTGAATGTCGGTTGCCCGTCCGACCGGGTGCAGTCCGGCCGGTTCGGCGCCTGCCTGATGGCCGAACCTGATCTGGTGGCGCGCGGTGTCGCGGCCATGCGCGAGGCCGTCGACGTGCCGGTCACGGTCAAGCACCGGATCGCAATTGATGACATGCCCGAATGGGAGACCCTGGTCGGGTTTGTCGATACGGTGGCAGCATCGGGTTGCGTGCATTTCATCGTCCACGCCCG
>JAURLR010000238.1 GCA_030831135.1 Alphaproteobacteria bacterium | reverse complement strand
GATCGTGCGCGCAAAAAAGAAAATCAGCGCGACCGCCATTCCCTATGTCGTGCCGGCGGGAAGGGAACTCGCAGAACGCCTGATCCCGGTCCTTGACTGCATCTACCTGATTTTCAACGAGGGGTTTTCGGCCACGGAAGGCGCCTCCCCGGTGCGCGCCGATTTGTGTCTGGAGGCCATACGTCTGGGACGTATTCTTTATAGACTGATGCCGCACCCCGAAGTCGGCGGACTTCTCGCACTGATGATGTTGCACGACGCGCGGCGTGCCGCTCGCACGGATACATCCGGCTTGTACATCCCGATTGCCGAACATGACCGGGCACTGTGGAACCATGCACAGATCGAGGACGGTACAAACCTGCTGCTCTACTGCCTCGGTCAGCGCAGCCCCGGTCCGTTCCAGATTCAGGCGGCAATCAGCGCCGTTCACGCCCAGGCCAAAGACGTCGCGGATACCGACTGGACCCAGATCGCAGGCCTTTACAACGCGCTTTCGGAGATAACACTCTCCGCCGTGATTACCCTCAACCATGCCGTCGCACTGGCGAATGCAGAGACACCCGAGGCGGGTCTCGCGCTTCTGGAAAAAGTTGCAGATGATCTGGTGTCCTACCAGCCCTTCCACGCTGCGCGTGCTGATCTGCTCAAACGCGCCGGACGCATCACAGCTGCACGGGCCGCGTATCAACGTGCCATTGAACTTTCCGCGAATACGGCCGAGCGGGCTTTTCTCGGAGCGCGCCTTTCAGAGCTCCCGAACGGTGCTGCTAGGCGCTGATCTGATTGATCAGCACCAGCCTTCTAGCTTGGGGTCGGGTTGGCGAGGATCGTGGTGCCGCCGGCGCTGAGCAATTTGATACCGGCCTCCCGAAGAGCCTTATGGGCGGCGCTGTTCACCTCATACCGGGTCTTGTAATAGCGCGAGGTGGGCACCCAGTAGCGCAATCCCAGAATGATTCCCCCGAAACTGAAGTCGTGAATACCGATCTGCGGCGGCGCATCTGCGGCCAGCCCCGTCAGACCGGTAATCGCTTGGGCAATGGCAGTAATGGCAACCTCCGGATCGCTGTCGGCGGCGATCACAATCTGTGATTCGACGATCCGGTGCGCGTCCGAGTTTACCAGTATCTCACCAACAATCTTGCGATTGGGAATGGTGATCTTCTCGCTGTCCTCTCCGATCAGGACCGTATGGGCCAGTGTGACTTCGTGGACCAGACCGGTCACCTGCTGGACCAGGATCGTGTCCCCGACGGTGAAGGGCCGCGTCAGGATGATCACCAGCCCCGCCCCGTAATTGGCGAGCGGCCCCTGCACCGCGAAGGAAATACCGAACGCCGCTGCGCCACCCAGCGCCACCAGGGGCGCGATATCAATACCGAAATTGCTCAGGGTGATGATGACGACGATCACCACAAGGAGGATCTTCACCGCGTTCCCGGCAAAACGCGACAGCGTGATGTCGATATTGCGCCGCTCACAGAGCGCCACGACCCTGCGACCCAGGAAACCGGCAAACTTCAGGCCGATGAGCAGGATCACGAGAGCCCCGATCACCTGCAACCCGTATGCAAGCGCAAACTCCGACGCGACATCGATGATGTTGGTCACCATCTGCAGTTGCGGTTCCATAGGCAGCCCTCCTCACCCGATCATGAAAAACCCGGTCAACTTATCGCCAATCGCGCATGCGGGTCACGTGATCTGCACAACACCCGTATTACCGACCGGAATATTTGTGCGGGAAAACAGGTGAAAATCCCAGATTTCTCTTGAAAACACGCCGACGGATCGCGATGTAGGTCGGGCATCGGTGCTATTGGTTTGGGCACCGCCCGACGGGGCACAGATTCCGGGAGACCTCAAATCAGTTATATCGGCTTCCTTTTGGCCGCCATCGGCTTGGCGCTCCTCCTGTTTTCAGCAGATTTCATGGTGCGCGGTGCTGTTGGCGTCGCCCGCCGTGCGGGCCTGTCTCCTCTGATCATCGGACTGACCGTCGTTGCCATCGGCACATCGGCCCCCGAGCTCGTGACCACGCTTACGGCCACGCTCGACGGCGCCCCCGATCTTGCGCTCGGCAATGTCATCGGCAGCAACCTTGCGAACATGTTGCTCATTCTGGGCGTCGCTGCGCTGATCAAGCCGGTTGCCTGTGCGCCGAAGGTGATTGCCCGGGACGGCACCATGGTGCTGGTCGCCACGGTGCTCTTTGTCGCCATGGCCATGACCGGCGTCTTCGTGTTGTGGCACGGCATCGTGTTGCTTGCGGTTCTCGCTCTCTATCTAGGCCTGACCTATCGTGCAGAACGGCGCATGGAATCAGACAGCCTGCATGCCAAGGAAGTCGAGGAAGTTTCCGGAGTTCCCGAACGAGCACTCATTGCATCGCTGTTCCTTCTGGGCGGGCTGATCGGCACCGTGCTTGGCGCAAAACTTCTGGTCGATGGCGGGGTCGCCGTTGCGGAATCGCTGGGCGTTTCAAAAACCGTTATCGGCCTGACCCTTGTCGCCATCGGCACCAGCCTGCCGGAACTGGCCATCGTGGTTGTTGCCAGCATGCGCGGTCACTCGGATGTGGCGCTGGGCAACGTTCTGGGCAGCAACATCTTCAACCTGCTCGGCATCACGGGTGTTGTTGCAGTGGTCGCCCCGCTGGAGGTGTCCGCGAGCCTTCTGCAATTCGATATCTGGCTTTTGCTCGGCGTCACGGCACTGCTTTTGCCACTGATGCTGACTGGAGGACGCTTGAGTCGGCGCGAGGGTACGCTGCTTGTCCTTCTCTATGCCGGTTTTCTGGCATTTCAGGCTGAAAGCGTGCGCAGCCTCGTCATCTAGACGATTTACACACAGCGATCTATTTCCCAAGTCACTGGTTTGTCACACGTATTTCAGGATCGGGTGTGCGGTGGCAAAATCAGGCGCATGCGCCCGTTATCGGCGCAAACAAGGACATCCCACACTGCCTGTTTTTTAGGCATTTAGGTAAAGTTGTAATGTTTTCCACGACAAGCTGCATAATGGAACCGAACACTGCACAGACTTATCCACGCGAATGGGGGAAAACCCGCAATCGACGATCACAGGTTGTGATGCATCCCCAAGGGCAGGTATCTAGCAAGTCTCATGACTGACACCGCCGAAACCCAAGCCGACACGGATGCCCCCGAACCGATTTCGGGGAACGGGCTTGAGGTTATTCGCTCCCGGCTGAAAACCCTGCCCGAGGGCCCCGGCGTGTATCGCATGTTGAACGCGTCCGGCGATGCGCTTTACGTCGGCAAGGCGCGCAATCTCAAGCGACGCGTCACCAACTACACCCAGTTGACCCGCCTGCCCTATCGGCTCCAGCGCATGGTGGCCGAAACCGTCGAGCTGGAGATCGTCACGACCCACACAGAGGCCGAAGCGCTGCTGCTGGAGTCCAACCTGATCAAGCGTCTCGCGCCGCGCTACAACGTGCTGCTGCGCGACGACAAGAGCTTCCCCTACATTCTGCTAACCCGGCATCTGGACCGGCAGACGACAAAGACCGGGGCCGATCCGAATGCCCGCAAGGCAAGCGAGGACCTGAAATCCCGGCGCCAGAACCGTGCCGGACCCGATCCCGCCAGCTGGCCGGGCGTGGTCAAGTATCGTGGCGCGCGAACCCTGCCCGGCGAATATTTTGGCCCCTTTGCCTCTGCGGGCGCCGTCAACCGGACCCTCAACGCCCTTGAACGCGCCTTCCTGTTGCGAAGCTGCTCGGATGCCGTGTTTTCGGGTCGTTCCCGTCCCTGCCTGAAATACCAGCTCAAGCGTTGTGCGGCCCCCTGTGTGGGATATGTCTCGGAAGCGGACTACGAAGTTCTGATCAAGCAGGCCCGGGCGTTTCTGACGGGCCGATCCCGCGAAATTCAGGACGATCTCGCGACCCAGATGCAGGCGGCTTCGGAGCGAACGGAGTTCGAGGCTGCAGCCCGCTTCCGCGACCGCATCCGGGCGATGACCCAGATCCAGTCGCATCAGGATATCAACATCGAAAATCTTGATATCCGCGATGCCGATATCGTGGCGGCCGAAGAGGATGGCGGACGCATCTGCATCCAGGTGTTCTTTTTCCGGAGCGGGCGCAACTACGGTAACCGGGCCTATTTCCCGCGACACGACAAGACCGAGGAGATCGAAGCGGTGCTGACGGCCTTTCTCGGTCAGTTCTACGAGAACAAGCCAGCACCGCCCGTGATTTTCCTGAGCCACAAACCCTCCGAGATGGCGTTGATCGCCGAAGCCTTGAGCGTGCGGACTGAACGCAAGGTCAACATTTCCGTGCCGCAACGCGGCGCCAAGAAAAAGCTCGTTGACCATGCGCGTACCAACGCCCGCGATGCGCTGGAGCGGCGCCTGGCAGAAAGCGCCACCACCCGCGATCTGATGGCACAGGTCGGCGAGATGTTCGGCCTGGACGGGGCACCCCAGCGGATAGAGGTATATGACAACTCCCATGTGCAGGGCGCGCATGCTACGGGTGCCATGATCGTTGCCGGACCCGACGGCTTCTTGAAACCGGCCTATCGCCGATTCAACATGCGCGGCGCCGCCACGGAGACGAAGGAAGGCTATAGCCCGGGGGATGACTTCGCGATGATGAACGAGATGCTGAGCCGTCGGTTCGGTCGCGCCCTCAAGGAAGATCCCGACCGCAGCAAGGGACAATGGCCCGACCTGATCCTGATTGATGGCGGTAAGGGACAACTGTCTTCCGCGCTCAACGCGCTCGGGGAACTGGGAATTGACGATATTCCCGCCGTCGGGATCGCCAAGGGTCCCGACCGCGATGCCGGGCGCGAACGATTTTTCACCGTCGATGGTGATTCCGAAGGGTTTCAGCTTCCACCCCGCGATCCGGTTCTCTATTACCTGCAGCGCCTGCGCGATGAATCCCATCGTTTCGTGATTGGTGGCCATCGGCAGAAGCGATCGCGTGCCATCACCAAAAACCCGCTCGACGAAATCCCGGGCATTGGTGCGCGTCGCAAGCGCGCGCTGCTGAACCACTTCGGCTCCGCGCGCGCCGTGTCCGAAGCCGGACTCCAGGACTTGGAAAAGGTGGACGGCATCAACAATACCGTGGCACGTCGTATCTACGATTTCTTCCACACGGCCAGCTAGAGCATGACGCGAACCCACCTGATACGATGATGACCCTTCCCAACATCCTGACATTCGCGCGCATCGGAATGACGCCGGTTCTGATCGCACTTCTGTTTCTGGACGGCGGCACGCTGCGCTGGTGGACCTTTGGTCTGTTTGTTGCGATTGCCTTCACAGATTATCTCGATGGCTATCTGGCGCGGAAGCTCGACCAGAAAAGCGAACTCGGCGCCCTGCTCGACCCGATCGCTGACAAGGTACTCGTCGCCGCTCTCATCGTGGGGCTCGTGGGCTCCGGTGATATCGCTGGCTGGGACATTGCTGGTGCCATCCTGATTATCAGCCGCGAATTTCTGGTGTCGGGCCTGCGGGAGTTCCTCGCCCAGCGGAGGCTGGCGATTCCGGTTACCCAGCTTGCAAAATGGAAAACCACCTTCCAGCTCATCGGGATCGCGCTCTATATCCTTCCGCCCCTGCAATTCGCGGGTCAGGACATCATCATCTCCCTCATCTGGTGGCTTGCCACGATCCTGACCCTCATCACGGGTTATGACTATGTGCGAACCGCCACCCGGCGGCTCGATTCCGGCAAGTCAGGTTCATGACATGAAGGTCGCGGGGCTGATCGGCTGGCACAACAGCGGCAAGACGACGCTTGTGGTCGCCCTCGTCGGTGAACTTGCCGCACGGGGATACCGGGTCTCGACGATCAAGCACGCGCATCACGCCTTTGATGTGGACACACCGGGCAAGGATTCCTGGCGCCATCGTGAAGCGGGCGCGACGGAAGTGATGGTCGGGTCCAGGACACGCTGGGCCCTGATGCATGAACTGCGCGGTGAGCGCGAGCCTGAGCTTGCCGAACTTCTGACCCGGATGAGTGCGGTGGACCTCGTCATCGTGGAAGGCTTCAAGAACGCCGACCATGAAAAGATCGAGGTCTATCGCGCTGGTCTCGAGGAGCCCCCGCTGGCGCATACCGCCAGCAACGTGGTCGCTGTCGCCACAGACACGGAGATCGCGAACCTCCCGCCCGGCACCGCATGCCTCGACATGAACAATCCGGCATCCGTTGCGGACTTCGTCGAGCGCCACTGGTCGCTCACCCGGCCATCCAGCCACCCCAACAGGGAAAGCGCCTGAACCATGGCGCAGCTCTCGGACGATTGTTTCATTCCGGGCCAGGGCCTCATGGCCGTGAATGCCGCCCTCGACATGCTCGAGGAACGGCTGAACACCGTCGTGGGCAGCCAAACCCTGCCGCTCCATGCCTGCCCGGGCCGCATTCTCGCGCAAGACATGATCGCCACCCGAGATGTGCCGCCCCATGACAATTCTGCTGTCGATGGCTATGCGGTGTACTTCGGCGATCTGTCGCTCGACGGCGAGACACGTCTCCCCGTTTCCGGGCGCGTCGCAGCTGGCCAGCCCCTGACAGGATCGCCGCAAACCGGGACCGCACTGCGTATCTTTACAGGCGCGCCGATCCCCGACGGCACCAACGGACCGGACACGGTGTTCATGCAGGAAGACTGCGAGATACGCACCGAAGGAACCCAGAATTTCGTAGTTCTGCCGCACGGCATCACCCGGGGTGCGAACCGCCGCGCACAGGGTGAAGACATTCAGATCGGCGAAACCGTCTTGCGGCGCGGAGATCGGTTGCGCCCGCAGGATATCGGCCTCGCCGCATCACTGGGGATTGCCGAGCTTGAGGTCTTTCAGCGCCTGGTCGTGGGCGTGATGTCCACCGGCGATGAAGTCGTCGAACCCGGCGCTGCAGTTCCCGCAGGCAGCATCTATGACGCCAACCGCCATACCCTGATGGCTGTCCTGTCTGAGCTGGGCTGTGATGTGCGGGACTTCGGGATCATTCCCGACGATCCGGACCGGATATCAGAGGCCCTGGTTGCAGCAGCCCGGGATTGCGACGCGGTCATCTCCACGGCCGGCATGTCCGTGGGCGAGGAAGACCATCTCGCCGAAGCCATTCGCGCAATCGGATCGTTGCATTTCTGGAAGGTCGCCATCAAGCCCGGACGCCCCATTGCCTTCGGCCAAATCGACGGCACGCCATTCATAGGCCTGCCCGGAAACCCCGCTGCCATGCTCGTGACCTTTCTGCGGATGGCACGCCCGGCGCTGCTGAAACTGGCCGGCGCAACCGATCTTCGACCGCAGCTTTACCCGGTCCGGGCCGGGTTCAGCCACCGCAAGAAAGAGCATCGACGCGAATATGTGCGGGTGCATCTCGAAGATGGCGACGACGGCATCCCGGTGGCGCGCAAACACCCGCGCAGCGGCGCGGGCGTTCTCTCCTCGATGGTCGGTTCAGACGGGCTGGTTGAATTACCCGAGGAGATGACCCAACTTTCAGAAGGAACAATGGTATCCTTTCTGCCCTTCATGGAAGTCGCGCGATGAAAATTCTCTATTTTGCATGGATGCGACAACGTATCGGGTCGTCGGCGGAAACCATCGACCTTCCCGGCGACGTGAACACAGTCAACGATCTGGTCGACTGGCTGGTCGGACGCGGAGAGAATTATGGCCAGGCCTTCACGAAGCGTGAAGTGATCCGGGCGGCTGTGAATCAGGAATATGTCCGTTTTGACCATCCGGTCAGCAACGATGACGAAATCGCGTTCTTTCCACCCGTCACCGGCGGCTGACAGCGGGGCAACGCATGATACGGGTTCAGGACGAAGATTTTGACATCGGTGCCGAGCTGAAAGCGCTCACAGATGGCGACACATCGATTGGCGCCGTGGCCAGCTTCACAGGGCTGGTGCGCGATATGGCGCCGGTCGACGGTGAGTCACGGACGATCCGGACCATGACCCTGGAACACTATCCGGGCATGACCGAAAAGAAGCTCGCGGAAATCGAAGCCGAGGCCAACACGCGCTGGCCGCTCGCGGCCAGCCTGATCATCCACAGATATGGAACGTTATCGCCCGGTGATCAGATTGTCTTCGTGGCCTGTGCATCGGCGCACCGGCAAGCCGCG
>JAURLR010000237.1 GCA_030831135.1 Alphaproteobacteria bacterium | reverse complement strand
CCAGGTGCCGATCAGTCCGGCACCGATGGTGATCATCGTGGCGATCACTGTCGTGACCGCAACAGCCATGGGCTCGAAACTCCAGCTCAGGCCTAGCAGATAGGTGACCACAGCCCAACCCGTGATGCTGCCGACAATGGCTGCAATGGCGCCGGTGACCAGACCGAGCAAGCCATACTCGAGCACATAGGCGGTCACGATATCACGGCGGGTCGCGCCGAGGACCTTCAGCACCACACTGTCATAAATCCGCCGGCGGTGGCCGGCGGCGATGGCGCCAGCCAGCACCAGAGTGCCGGCCACCAGAGTGATTACGGCTGTCAGCCGGACTGCCAGCCCGACATTGCCGACCAGCGCCCCCACGGTTTCCAGGGCGCTGCGCACCCGCACCGATGTGACATTGGCGAAGCGATCCGTGACGGCCCGTTCGACCTGGTCTTCGGTGGCCGGACTGGTATGGACGACGGCGATATGCATGCGCGGGGCCGCTTCAAGATTGCCGGGCGAGAAGATCATCACGAAGTTGATGGACAGGCGCTGCCAGTCGATCTCGCGGGTGTTGGCGAGCGTTGCGGTGAACTCGCGACCCAGAATGTTGACAGTGAGCGTGTCTCCGATGTCCAGTCCCAGCCCGACCGCGATACCGTGATCGAGGCTCACCAGCATGTCGCCCGTGTAGTCCGCCGGCCACCATTCGCCGCGCACGATCTTGTTATTGTCGGGCGGCTCGCTCGCCCATGTGATGCCCCGGTCGCCGCGCAGGACCCATTGGGAATCCGGCGCGACCCTGGCATCGGCAGCGGGCGTGCCATCGATGGCAGTGATGCGTCCGCGCAGCATCGGAACCTGTTCGCTGCGCTCCACGCCGGGGATGCCGGCGACGAGTTCACCAAAGGGGGCGATCTGGTCGGGCTGAATGTCGACAAAGAAAAACGCCGGCGCGTCGGCGGGCAGTTCTTCTGCAATCTGCCGTGAAAGATTGCCCTCGATGGTCGCCACCGTGACCAGCATCGAAAGGCCGAGCCCAAGGGAAAGCACCACGGATGCCGTCGGGGCGACGGGGCGATGCAGCCCGGCCAGCGCCAGGCGCAGGGCCGGTCGGCGAACGCCCTTCAACCGGGCAGCACCTTTGGCTATCCCCGATGCGGCCAGTCGGAATGTGACCATCGCAGCCAATGAGCCGAGCACAAACCAGCTTGCGAACTTCGCGTCCGAAGCGGTCGCGATCGCCAGCCCGGCCAGCGCGGCGGCCAGCAGGATGGTCAGGGCGATATAGGATTTGGGGGGCAGGCCTTTCGTGGGGGCCACCAGCGAACGGAACAGATCGCCCGCCGGGATGTCACAGGCCCGGGCGATCGCCCAGACGGAAAAGGTCAGGGCGGTCAGCAACCCGAACAGGGCAGCGACCACCAGCGGTTCGAGAAATATTCCACCGGCAATCCGGATGGGTATCACCTGTGCCAGCAGGTCGGCCGTCACCACTGGCAGTCCGGCCCCGACCACCAGACCCACCACGATTCCCAGAAGTGCGAGCGCGAGCACCTGTAGCAGATAGACGCGGAAGACGAGGGCACGCGGGGCGCCGATGCATTTGAGTGTCGCGATGGTCGCGATCTTGCCATCGAGCCAGGCGCGCACAGCATTCGCCACACCGACCCCGCCGACAAGCAGGGCGGTCAGGCCGATAAAGGACAGGAACAGTGTCACGCGCTGGATCAGGCGCGTCAGCCGGGGCGAGGATTCGTCGAGTTTGCGAATCCGCCATCCGGCATCTGGAAAATCGGTGTTGAGGGTTTCGATCACATTCGCCGATGTGGCGTTCTCGTTCAGGCGCAGGCGGTAATTGTAGTGGACCAGGCTGCCGGGCTGGACCAGACCTGTATCGGGAAGTGCGGCTGCCGAGATCATCGCCCTTGGGCCGAGCGAGAAAAGTCCTGACCCGCCGATCCGGTCCGGTTCGCGGGTGATGGTGGCGCGAATTTCGAACCGGGTCTCGCCGATCCGCAGAATGTCACCGATCCCGACATCGAGCTTTGTCAGCAGTTCCGGCGCGGCTGCCACACCCCAGATGCCGTCCTGCTGGGCAAGCAAGGCTTCGCGCGGCAGGGCGGGTTCGGTTTCAAGCGCACCATAAAGGGGGTAACTCTGCTCGACGGTTTTGAGTTCGACAAGCGTGCGGGCGGCCCGGGTGTTCTCGGCACGGGCCATCGCGCGCATCTCGGCGCTGGCGGACACCACGCCTGCGGCTTCCATCGCTGCCCGTTCTTCCGGTTCTGCCGGGCGATGGACAATATCGACCAGAAGATCGCCGCCGAGGATTTCGCGGGCGTCGGCGCTGATGCTTTCCTCAAGCATGGCGCGGGTCGAGCCGACCGCTGCGATGGCGGCCACGCCAAGGGCGAGGCAGGCCACGAAGATGCGAAAGCCGCGCGTGCTGCCGCGCAACTCGCGCCGGGCGAGGCGTCCGGCAAGCGACCAGGAGACGGCGGGGTTGCTCACGCAGCCGCTCCGGAATCGACGATCAGGCCATCACGCAGATGGACCGTACGGTAGCAGCGCGCGGCGATCGCAGGGTCATGGGTGATCAAAAGAAGCGTGGTGCCGTGCCGGTCCGAAAGATCGAACAGGGTTTCGATGATGGTCGTGCCGGTCTCGCCGTCGAGATTTCCTGTCGGTTCATCGGCGAGCAGCAGGTCGGGTTCCGGGGCAAAGGCACGCGCCAGTGCGACGCGCTGTTGCTCGCCGCCCGAGAGCTGGGAGGGATAGTGATCGAGACGATGACCAAGGCCGACGGTTTCGAGGCTGGCCCGCGCGCGCGCAAAGGCGTCGGGGGCACCGGCGAATTCCAGCGGGACGGCAACGTTTTCCAGCGCGTTCATGGTCGGGATCAGATGAAACGCCTGAAAGACGATCCCCACCCGGTCGCGCCGGAAGCGCGCCAGATCGTCTTCATCGAGCTGCGCAAGGTCTTCCCCGGCGACCCGGACCGAACCACCGGTCTGGCGCTCCAGCCCGGCGATGACCATCATCATGGTCGACTTCCCCGACCCGGATGGGCCGACGACGCCGACCTTTTCACCACGTGCGACGGTCAGGTCGATTCCGCGAAGGATATTGACGTTGCCGCTTGCACTCGCCAAATGAAGCTCAGTCCCGGCGAGCGCGATCATGGGTTGCGCAAGCGTGGAATCGCTCGGGGCGTGATTCGCCGCCGCGCCTGTCAGGTCGTTCATAATGGCTCGCTTTCACCGGAAGAGATTACATACTGCTTGTACATATGGCCGCCGCGCGCGGATCATCAATGGTGCAGTTTTCCGCCCCCTGCACTATGGCATGGCCGCGCTGGTTGCCTTGTGGATGACGGTTGCGCCTGCCAGTGCCGACGAACCCCCTGTGATTGTGGCGTTTGGTGACAGTCTTTCAGCGGGATACGGGCTCGAGGATGCAGATTCCTTTCCTGTTCAGCTCGAACGCGCCTTGCGGGATACCGGTCTGGCCGCCACGGTTATCAATTCCGGCGTGTCGGGGGATACCACGGCCGGCGGGCGGGCGCGTCTGGCCTGGTCGATCCCCGACGACGTCGATCTCGTGATCCTTGAACTGGGCGCCAATGATGGGCTGCGGGGGATCGATCCCGCCGAAACCGAGGCCAATCTGGATGCGATGCTGCGCGAACTCGACGCGCGGGACACACGGGTTCTGTTTGCAGGCATGCTGGCCCCGCCCAATCTGGGGCGGGACTACGGTTCCGCCTTCAATGATGTATTCCCCCGTCTGGCCAAAAAATACGGTGTGACCTTCTACCCGTTCTTTCTCGAAGGGGTGGCCGCCGATCCTGCCCTCAACCAGCGCGACGGGATTCACCCCAACGCGGAAGGTGTCGCGCGAATCGTTGACCGCATCACACCCTATGTTCTGACTGCGCTGGGCCGGTCCGGCCCTCCGTCACCCTAACGCCGGGCTTCTCTGCGATGACACGTTTTTCCTATGCACATGCCGGTGTAAGCGCCGAAGGCCCGGTCACCGAGTGGACCGGCTGGCCCGATCTGGTGGCGCAGTGTCTTGCCCAGCTG
>JAURLR010000236.1 GCA_030831135.1 Alphaproteobacteria bacterium | reverse complement strand
CCGCAATGTTGCAACGGTTTCGCGTGCCAGCGGCTTCGAGAGATCGACGCCTTCGATCTCCGCGCCTAGCGCGGTCGTCAGCGGGTGGATACGAATCTGCTCATGGGTTTCTGTAGTGGTCATCGGGGTCAGTCTTCATCCATTTCTGCGGTGCGATAGATGTAGTTGCCATCCATATAGGTCACGAAAAACTCGTGGAAGGACATCGGTTCGTATTTCGGTTCCTCGTCCGGTCCGATGCAGGACGGAAACGGATTGGCGACGGTCTCGTCATTGCAGTTGTAGAAAAAGGTCAGGGCATAGCGGGTCTTTTTGGGCGGTACCACGCGGTGCGGCGTCGCGATGAAGCGGCCATTGGTCCAGCGGTTGAAGAACTCCCCCGTATTGACCACGATTGCGCCGCGGACGGGTTCCACCTCGATCCACTTGCCCGATGGCGACATGACCTCAAGGCCGGGAACATCCATCAGGGGCAGATAGGTCATGGAGCTGTGATCGGAGTGGGGCGAGAGTGAGAACTGGCCTTCTTCGGCGTCCACCTTCGGGTACCAGGCACAACGGTTGTAATATTCGGCATTGGAAAACTTCGCATCGAAGTAGTCTGCCGGCAGGTCAAGCGCGCGGGCATAGGCGGGCAACATGCTAAAGGCGAGATCGGCCATGGTTTCCTGATATTCCAGCAGCGTCTTGCGGAATTCGGGAAGCTCGTGGGGCCACTGGTTTAGGCCGCGATGTCGGATATTGGCGACAACTTTGGGGTCGTCGGCGGTGCGCTCGCGCATGAACGCCCAGGCCTCGTTCAGGTCTTTCTTTTCGTTCTTTGCGATCTTGGACCAGCGCAGGATCGTTGCCTTGTTGGGAATGAACCCCTGATGATGGAAATCGACCTTGTGGGCCATCTTGGTTTCTTCGGACAGCGCGAAGAGTTCGGCAACCTGATCAAAGCTCCGGTCGATCAGGTCCTGATCAACCCCGTGATTGACGATGCAATAGAAGCCGAGATCTTCCTGAATCGCGCGCAGATCGGTGGCGAACTGTTCGCGCGCTGCCGGGTCGCCGGACAGATAATCCCCGATATCGATGATGGGCAGCCGTTCCTCGACCAGACACTGGGCGACGTAATCGGATACTTTGGGTTCGGACTCGAACGCTACGGACATGATGTATTTCCCTCGTTTTCGAGACGCCGGGCCGCAACGTCAGTGACGGAGCGGCCCGGCGGAACTCACGAAGTCTGCCGGATGACTACTGGGCGGCGTTTGCCACCGCGTCCTCGGGCACCAGATCGGCCAGGTTCGGCATGACCTCCTTGGCGAACAGGTTCATGTTCTCAAGCCAGGCGTCAAACGGCTCATAGACATACTGGACCTGCAGCACCGTGCCGAAACCGCCCGTGTCGTCATACAGCTTGCGAAGCTTGCGGGTGACGGTGTCAGGGCTGCCGACAATCCAGATGTTGTCGCAGATGTACTCCGCGGTCAGGTCCTCATCCTTGATGTCCTCGTTCTCCTTGTAGAGATCGACGACGCCGAGCGACTTGAGCACGTTGTACATGTAGTCGTTATAGGCACGTGCCATGCCGCCACTGAGAGCGTGTTCGCGAGCTTCGGCGTCGGTCCGCCCGACGAAGATCTCGCGTGCAACCCGCCAGTCCTTGCGGCTCGGGGTCAGGCCGCTCTCATTGGCGCCCTTCAGGACAGCATCCCAATGGGTGTTGAGGTTGGCCGCTGGCAGGTAGTTCACGCTCATCGGAATCCAGCCTTCACGGCCTGCTGTTTCCAGCGATTCCGAATATTTGTGCAGGCCGGCCACCGCGATGGGCGGGTGCGGGTCCTGGTAGGGGCGGATGTGATGATAGAGCGGAATATGCGGCATCGGCTCGGGCACCTTGAACTGCCAGAACTGGCCGTTGTGCTCGAACGGGTCTTCCTCGGTCCACAGGCGCTTGATGGCATCAATCGATTCGCGCATGCGCGCGCGATGCTCACCTTCCTGATAGTTGATGTCGAAGAACTGGAAATCCGTCGGTGCGCCACCGGCACCGATTCCGAAGTTCAGGCGACCCTTCGACAGGTGATCAAGATATGCGATGCGCAGCGCCACCAGCCGTGGGTCGTGCATGGGCAGAAGGGTCACGCCGGTTCCCACGCGAATCTGCTCGGTCTGGGCGAACACCGTGGCAGCGAACAAATCCGTTGCCGGGATCGGTTCCCAGGGGATGGTGTAGTGCTCACCCATCCAGCCTTCGGAGTAGCCGAGTTTGTCGGCGTGAATAAAGGTCTGGATATCGCGGTGATAATTGCCCGTCACGTCGCCGCCAGGCGGACGCAGGGGCATGCTGAACATTCCGTATTTCATGACGTCGTCTCCACATACTTCGGGCGAGGGCGGCTTGGTGCCGCTTGGTTTCGCTGTGCGCGCACATTGTAGGGGTTGGAAGGCAGGGAGAGTCAATGTCGTTCAGTCGAACGAATGAAATTTCACATACAAGAAAAGTTGTCCGGCTTGCGAAGACCTCCTATCGTCGCCCGGCATTTGGGGGAGATGACCATGTTGATAGGTAAAAAAGGCGAAGCGAAAAGCGCGATCGAGACGGCGGATGCGTCTTCGATCACCGTGCGCGGCAAGGATCTCTGCAACGAGATCATGGGCCACACGTCCATGGCGGAGTTCTTCTACTTCCACCTGACGGGGCGCGCGCCGACCGAAGATCAGGCATTTTTCCTCGACCTGCTTGTTGTGGCCCTCGCAGAACACGGGTTGACCCCGAGCGTACAGGCAGCACGTATGACACTGGCCGCAGCCCCCGAAGCATTTCATGGCGCGGTGGCGGCCGGGATACTCGGTGTCGGATCGGTGATCCTGGGCAGCGCGGATGTGGCTGGCGTGATGCTGGACGATGCCGCCAGTCGAATCGAGGCCGGGGCGACACCCGAAGATGCTGCGCTCGCCATTGCCCGCGAACACAAGGCCGCCGGGAAGTTCATTCCCAGCTTTGGACATCCCATTCATCACCCGGTTGATCCGCGTGCGGTACGTATTCTGCAACTGGCCGATGAACGAAACGTCTCGGGCCGTCATGTGAACGCGCTGCGCGCATTTCCAAGCGCGGTCGAGGAAGTGTGGGGCAAGCCTCTGCCGATGAATTTGCAGGGTCCCATGGCCGCTGTTCTGCTCGATCTCGATTTTCCCAAGACGGCGATCCGCGGAATTCCGATTCTCGCCCGCACCATTGGTCTGATCGGGCACCTGAACGAGGAAATCGAGCGTCCGATCGGTTTCCTGCTGGCCCATCACGGCGAAGAAGCCATCGAATATGACGGGAATTGATCCGATGAACACTCCAGACCTGTTTGATCCCGACGCTGAAACGCGCAGTCTTGAAGATCAGAAAGCCAAGGATGAACCGGTCTACCGGAAGCAGGTGGCTTATCTGTTTGCGCATTCCGAGTTCTATCGAAAGAAACTGGGAGAGGCCGGGTTCAAGACACCGGAGTCGGTCGGCGGGCTTGATGACCTGCGCAATCTGCCCTTTACGGTGAAGGATGAACTGCGTGCCAGTCAGGCCGAACACCTGCCGCTGGGCCAGCAGCTTGCCGCCCCGCTTGAGGATATCGTACGGATCTATTCGACGAGCGGGACCTCGGGTTCACCGCTTTACATTCCCGTGACCCAGAACGACCTCAAGCGCTGGATTCACACGTCCAACCGCAGCTATTACGCGGCCGGCATCCGACCCCACCACCGAATCGTCACCACCTATAATTCCGGGCCGTTTGCCGCCGGTGCGGTGCACGAATCCATGATGGCGCTGGGTGTTCGCATGGTTCCGGTGGGCAGCGGCAATACCGAACGCCTGCTGACGGCGCTCGAACGTTTCAAGATTCAGGCAATCCCCGGAACGCCCTCCTATTTCCTCTATATCGCCGAAGCTGCGCGCGCGCGCGGGATCGATCCGCGCCGCGTCGGTCTGGAAACCCTCGTGGCCGGTGGTGAGCCCGGCGGCGGTGAGCCCACCGTAAGGGCTCAGATCGAGGACGCCTTCAACGCAAAGGTTCATGAAGTACTGGGGCTGGGCGAGTTATCGATCTCGATGTTCGGCGAAGGTCCCGAACAGGACGGCATGAACTTTCTGGCGCGCGACTACATCCATATGGAGCTGATCGATCCTTCGACCGAGCAGCCGATCCCGTTCGAGGATGGCGCCGAAGGCGAGCCGGTCTATACCCATCTGATGCAGGAAGGGGCACCGCTTCTGCGGTTCCGTTCCCGCGATCACGTCAAGGTCAGCATGGGACCGATCGCCAGCCGGCGCACCGGGCCGCGCATTCGTTGCATCGGGCGCACCGATGACATGCTGATCGTGCGCGGGGTGAATGTCTTCCCCAGCGCGATCCGCGAGGTGGTCAATGATTTCCAGCCCGATGTGAGTGGCCAGATATCCGTGCGACCGTCCAAAAAGGGCGTACAGCAACTTCCGCCGTTGAAAATCTGTGTCGAAACCGCGGAAGGTCAGGCCGCCGAACCGGGGCTTGCCGAAGCCATCGAGACCGCAATTCGCGCACGCCTGATTTTCACGGCGAAGGTCGAGCTGGTTTCCTTCAACGCCCTGCCGCGGTCCGACTACAAGAGCAAGCTTGTGGACTATAGCGAGGCCGCCAGCTGACGGTTACATCAGGTCCGGGTTAAGGGTGTAGGTGGCCATCACCTCACCGCTGGCGAGAATATGCCCTTCCATGGCCGCTAGGGCGTCCGCACCACTGAACACGCCGTTCAGGCCAAGCGTCTCGACATCCAGTGCGAAGACGGTGAAGACATATTCGTGCAGCAGCTCGTCGTTCCAGGGCGGGGCCGGGCCGTCATAGCCGCCATAATCGCCAGCCATGTCCGGGTTGGAAGCCATGAACATGCCGAAATCATTCGCGCCGCGGACACCGTGCGCGACAGGCCCGGTCTCCTTGCCCTTCGGGACGACGGAATCGGATTCAGCCCCCTTTGCGATGCTGGTTGTGGAAGCGGGAATATCGACCAGAATCCAATGCATGAAGTCCATGCGTGCCAGATCGGCCGGGATGGTCTTGCTCTCCTGATTGGCGTCATCGAAGACGGTCGGCACGCTGCGATCATGCATGATGATGGCATAGGATTTTGTGCCATTCGGGCCGGCACTCCAGCGGATCGCCGGGCTGATATTGGGCCCAAAGGTAAACGGGGTGTCTTTGGTTCGAATGCCGAATGCGAATTCCTCGGCGATCGGCTGACCGTCGGAAATGCCGTCGACCGTGACTTCAAGACTGCTCATCCATACCTCCCAGCATTGCGGTGTCGGGCAAAACATTAGCATGTGGTGCCGCGCAGGAAAGGCCGATTGCGTCCTAGAAGCGGACCGATAGGCTGATTGCGCCGAACCGGTCAGCCTGACTTTGGCCCTCGAACTCCTTGGTTCGATAGACCTGAGTGAATGCAAACCGCACGCCTTCGTAGATCGCTGCTATGCCAAACTGGGCATCACCAACAAAAATCTCCCTGTCGACACTATGGCTGCTGGAGAACGTGTTTCCATCCAAGAATATATTTCGCGCGACAATGCGGCCCTCGGCTCCGGCGAAGACATACCAGGCAAACCCGCGGTCCCGTTCGATGGCACCAAGTCCGCTTAGTGAAGGCTGGATGCGCGGCGGCCCATAGTCGACATCAAGATCCTGCCCAAATCGCAAGGTGGCGCCCGCATTTGCAAACGTCATGATGTTGCCGAGACTGCCGCCCACATGGGGGATGGCGTCGAATTCCAATCCGAGCGCGCGGACCGGATTGGTGCGCCATTTTCGTTCACCGATCAGCATGATGCCAGGCTCGTTGTCGAGTTGATTGTTCCAGCCCTTTGCCGTGGCGACTCCGATCAGGCGATGCACGGTGTTCTGCACCTACTCCCCAAAAGCTGCAGGCCCCACAACACCGATGTCGAGTTCTACGGTATCGAGTACGTCGGGCCCGGGCGTTGGCTGGATGCTTTTCGTTTCGGCATGAACGGATATGCCTCCATAAAGCCAGCCTACGTAGGGCCTGTCATCGCGGACAAGCGCCGTTGTCTGGGTGTTCTCTGGGGTAAACATACTCTGCCCAAAAGAGAGGCCCACGCGTCCTTCGCGCAGGTCTGCAAACGGATAGAGTTCGGTCAGGATGTCTCGCACCCAGGCCGGATCGTCTTCCTTGGGTTCCGAGACCCATGAAAACCGAAATCCTGCGGTGTAGTGACGGTCGGTGTTTGCAATACGGTCGTTTTCGAACTCGAAGGTGTAGGTGCCTTTGGAGTACTGCGCATCGGCTGTCGTAACCGGGATGATGGACACCAAGAGCGAAAATAGTAAGCCGTAGGTGAGTTTCATCGCTTTTCCTGTCATCCGGCTAGTCTTTCATGCTCTTGATTGCGAACGGGTTGAAAACGGTTTTACGATCGAAATGATCCAGACCTTCGCTTTTCTTGAGCCAGCTCACAACGGCATAGGTGACCGGGGTAGCCAAAATTTCGTAGCCCAGCTTGAAGACGATCTGTGTCGCGACCAGCGTGATAAGAACCTCGTTGGGGAAGATGCCGTAGAACGCGATGGTGATGAACACGGAGGAATCGAGGGTCTGTCCGACGACCGACGACCCGATTGTCCGGACCCAGAGGTGACGGCCTTCCATGACAACCTTGAGGCGCGCAAGAATATAGGAATTCGCAAATTCGCCGATCAGATAGGCTGCGAAGGAGGCAGCCAGAATACGCGGGGTCGCCCCGAGGATCGCGGCATAGGCATCTCCGCCCTCCCAGAATCCCGCTGCCGGCAAGACGCCGACCAGCATGAATGTCGCCACGGCAAACAGGTTTGCGCCGAATCCCAGCCAGATCACCGTGCGGGCCTTGGCGAAACCGTAAACTTCGGTCAGAACATCACCGATGATGTAGCTGATCGGGAAGATCACGATCGCACCGGGGATAATGTATCCCATCACATCGATCAGCTTGACCGCCGTGATATTGGAGACGATCAGGCACGTGACAAACAGCACAGCGATGATCAGAAATCGCGGAGTAAGACCGGGCATATTGTTCTCGTGTATTTTTTGTTTATTGGTTGCGACCGCTAATGACAGGCAAACCGCAAAGCTGTCAATGAATCCGGCGAAACCAGGGAGTGACGCGTGAAGACTTCGGATTTTGATTTTGACCTGCCCGGTGAGCTGATTGCCCAGCGCCCGGCAGACCCCCGTGATTCTGCGCGCCTCCTTGATATACGTGACGGGCTGCGCGACCGGGTAATCCACGATTTGCCCGAACTCTTTGCGCCGGGGACCGTCATGGTCATCAACGACACCCGCGTCATTCCTGCCCAACTCGATGGTCTTCGGGGTGAGGCGCGGATCGGCGTGACCCTGCACAAAGACGAAGGGGCCGGGGAATGGCTGGCCTTTGCCAAGAATGCCCGGCGTCTCAAGCCCGGCGATGTGATCACCTTTGGTGGTGATTTTGCCGCCGAGGTGCTTGTGCGTGACGGCGCGGAAGTCCGCCTGCGCTTTAACACCACGGCGGACGGGTTTCGCGACGCCCTGGAAGCGCACGGGCGTCCGCCGCTTCCGCCTTATATCAAGCGGTCTGCAGAGACCGATCCCGATGATGTATCAGACTACCAGACCATGTTTGCGGCGCGGGAAGGGGCCGTGGCCGCGCCGACGGCCGGCCTGCATTTCACGCCCGGTCTTGTCGACCGCCTCATGGCTTCGGGCGTCGAGTTTGTCTCGCTGACATTGCATGTGGGGGCGGGCACATTTCTGCCTGTCACCGCCGAAGAGGTGCGCGACCACAAGATGCATTTCGAATATGGCGAGATTTCTCCCGATGCGGCGGCCCGCATCAATGCTGCACGTGCGGCGGGACACAAGATCGTTTCGGTTGGCACCACGCCGTTGCGCCTGCTTGAATCCGCCGTTGGTGCCGATGGGCAGCTTCCGGCGTTTCGCGGGGATACCGATCTTTTCATCACGCCGGGCTTTGAATTCAGGATCGTCGATCAGCTGCTCACGAATTTTCATCTGCCGCGCTCGACGCTGTTCATGCTGGTGAGTGCGTTTGCGGGGATGGAAAGGATGCAATCGACCTATGCCCATGCGGTGGCGAACCGGTACAGGTTCTTCTCCTACGGGGACGCAACCCTGCTGCAGCGGGTCTCCTGACGGGGCGAAGATTGTGCGATGATGGATCGCGGAAGGATAGAATATGAGTGAAGACATCTATGAGGGGCTGACCCAGCTGGGCGGGAATTCCGCGCTTCCGGCCTCACCGGAAGAGGCAACGCTGGAGCGTGTGCCCAACCCGAAACCGGATTCAACCTATCTCGTGCGGTTTGCCGCGCCGGAATTTACCTCGCTTTGCCCGATCACGGGCCAGCCGGATTTCGCCCATCTCGTGATCGACTATGTGCCCGGGGACTGGCTCGTCGAAAGCAAGTCCCTGAAGCTGTTTCTGGGGTCGTTCCGCAATCACGGCGCGTTTCATGAGGCCTGCACCGTGGATATCGCCAACCGGCTGGAGACGCTGCTTGCGCCGGAATGGATCCGGATCGGGGGGTACTGGTATCCGCGCGGTGGGATTCCCATTGATGTCTTTTACCAGTCGGGTCCGCCGCCAGAGGGTCTGTGGCTGCCCGATCAGGGAGTCGCGCCCTATCGTGGCCGTGGCTAGGATTGCATGCACGAACCCTCTCCAGGTGATCGCATCCGGGAGAAGGCGCTTGAACTCGGCTTTGATCTTGTGGGGTTCGCGTCTGTCTCCCTTGAAAAGCGTATTCAGGACAATCTGAGCGGATATATCGCGGCCGGCATGCATGGCGGGATGGACTGGATGGTGGCCAAGGCCGAACGCCGCCGTCAGCCATCGGCTCTCTGGCCCGAGGCTCGTTCGGTGATTTCACTCGCCATGAATTACACACCGGAAGCGGGTGCCCTCGACAGCATCGGGCAGCCCGGTGTGGGTCATCTGTCGGTTTATGCCCGTGGCCGTGACTATCACGACGTGGTCAAGAAGCAGCTCAAGGTGCTCGGGCGCTGGATTTGCGAGACGTTTCCCGGGAACGTGAAAGTCTTCGTCGATACTGCACCCGTGATGGAAAAGCCTGTGGCCCAGCAGGCCGGATTGGGCTGGCAGGGCAAGCACACCAATCTCGTCTCGCGCGATCATGGTTCCTGGGTGTTTCTCGGTGAGGTCTTCACAACGCTCGAGCTTGCTGTGGATACGGCCGAAACAGACCATTGCGGCAGCTGTCATGCTTGCCTGGATTCCTGCCCGACCAAAGCCTTCCCCGCGCCCTACCAGATCGATGCCCGGCGTTGCATTTCGTATCTGACCATCGAACACAAGGGTCCGATCGACCGTGACCTGCGCCCGTTGATGGGCAATCGTATCTACGGCTGTGACGATTGTCTGGCGGCGTGCCCGTGGAACAAGTTCGCGCAGGCCGCT
>JAURLR010000235.1 GCA_030831135.1 Alphaproteobacteria bacterium | reverse complement strand
CGTGTTGTTCGATGGCGGCGACCGGGAGCACCGCGGTGGTGCGTTCGGCATCGAGTTCGGAAAACTCTGCCGTGGTCATGTCCTGCCAGAATCGTTTCGGCGTCATTGGGGCGGTCTCGCGTTGTGGTGATGTTCCGCAACAAGCTTCAATTTCCGTGCCATCAGGAAACCGCGCAAACCTGTCTCTCCGTGGCTCCCGCCTGCCTTCACGGTGAGCAGGTTGCCCGAAAACCGACCATCCGGTTGTCTTGCAACGGTTTGTTTCGGGGGATTTGCTCAATCCTTGCTGCGCTGAAACCTGAACCGCCCTATCATCATGCTGCCGATGGTCCTTCAATCCTTCGATGTCCGGCGCCCTCGACTGGGGCATAAAATTGCAACTTCACCCTTGGGAAAGCCTTGTCGGGTTCATGATACCACCCTAAATAAGGGCGGTTGGAAGGCGTAGGAGGCGCGTTCCAGCAATCCGGTGTGCGGCATCCGCCGTCACGCGACAGCTCAAAGATTCGGCCGCGTGGTCGTCTGGACGTTTCTGGTGCAAATGGGGACCGCAGATGCGGTGTGCACCAAGGCGTCTGATTTGGTAAAAGCGTCGTTCCGGAAGATGGGAGTAGACAACAACCGATGCTTGCCGCAACGCTCGCACCCTTTGTTTTGGCTGTTTTTGCGCCGTTTGTGCGGCGTCGGGTTGGTGACTCTGCGGGTTGGGTTCTCGCGGTGCTCCCGGCGGGTCTGACTCTCTATTTTGCCCAGTTCCTTGGGCCCGTCGCGTCGGGCGAGACCTTTGTCTTCGCCACCGAATGGGTCCCGGCCCTTGGGATTTCTCTCTCGTTTTATGTGGATGGGCTCAGCCTGCTGTTTGCGCTGCTGATCAGCTTCATCGGCACATTCATCGTTCTTTACGCCGGGGCTTACCTGAAGGGCCATGCCGATCTCGGCCGCTTCTTCATGTTCATCCTGATGTTCATGGGTTCGATGCTCGGACTCGTGCTCTCGGACAATGTGGTCACGCTGTTCGTGTTCTGGGAACTCACCTCGATCACTTCGTTCCTGTTGATTGGGTTCAACCACGACAAGCCGCGCTCACGCCGGGCGGCGCTGCAGGCGCTGGTCGTCACAGGCGGCGGCGGTCTGGCTCTGCTGGCAGGTCTGCTGCTGATGGCGCAGATCGGTGGCTCGATGGAGCTTTCGACGCTGCTGGCAAATGGTGACGTGCTGCGCGAGCACCCATGGTATCTGGCAGTTCTGATTCTGGTGCTTGCCGGCGCGTTCACGAAATCGGCCCAGGTGCCGTTCCATTTCTGGTTGCCCAATGCCATGGAGGCGCCGACGCCGGTCAGCGCCTATCTGCATTCCGCGACGATGGTGAAGGCTGGCGTCTATCTGCTCGCACGCATGAATCCGGGCCTGGGTGGCACCGAAATCTGGCAGATCATCCTGATGAGCTTCGGGGGCGTGACCTTGCTTGTTGGCGCGATTCTGGCGTTGCGCAATACCGACCTCAAACTGATGCTGGCGCAAACGACGGTGGCGAGTCTGGGGCTTCTGGTGTTCCTCATGGGGATCGGCGAGGACTATGCCATTGAGGCGGCCATGGCCTATCTGTTCGCCCATTCCATGTTCAAGGGCGCGCTCTTCATGGTCGCCGGGTCGGTCGACCACGGCACCGGAACCCGTGAGTTGGGACGATTGTCGGGGCTGGGACGGGTGATGCCGTTCACGGCTACGGCGGCCGGGTTGGCTGCGCTGTCCATGTCGGGTCTGCCGCCTTTCTTCGGTTTCATCGCCAAGGAGTGGGTCTACAAGGGCACCCTGGATGGCAGCCTGCCACTGATCCTCACGGCGGTCGCCATCACGGGCAATGCACTGATGTTTGCGGTCGCCTTTCTCGTCGGGTTCAAGCCCTTTTTTGGCGAGCCGGGGGACACCCCACACAAACCCCATGAAGGGTCGCTGGGGCTTTGGGTCGGTGCCCTGACGCTGGCCGTGCTCAGCCTGTTCTTCGGCCTTTTCAGCGGCTTTGCCGAAACTTATTTCGTGGGTCCGGCCGCGGTAGCTGTGGCGGGTATTCCCCTGGCGGTCGACCTCTATCTGTGGGGCGGCTTCAAGGCGCCCGTGGTGGCCAGCATCATCACTGTGGCGCTGGGGGCGTTCTTCTTCTGGCAGAGCGGTCGCCTGAGCGCGTGGCTGGCACGGGTGATCGACGCGCTCTGGGGGCCGGATAAAGGCTACGACCAGTTCATGGATGGCATGATCGGGCTGGCGCGCTGGGTGACAGACGTCCTGCAAACCGGATATCTGCGTCGCTATATGCTTGTGACCTTCCTGACGCTCGCGGCAGTCCTGGTGCTGCCGCAGGTTTCCCTGAGCGATGGTTTTGTTCTGAAGACGCCGCCGTTCGACCCTCTGGTCTGGGCGATCGGGCTGCTGGCGGTTGTCGGTACCCTGGCGATCCCCTTCACCCGATCCCGGCTGGCGGCCATCATGCTGATGGGTGTGCTCGGGCTTTCGGTCGCCTTCGTCTTCCTGCTCTTCGGCGCGCCGGATCTGGCCTTCACCCAGCTGATGGTCGAGACCCTCTCTGTCGTGATCCTCGCGCTTGTCATTGCACGGCTGCCGGTGTTCGGGACCGACTGGCGCGGCAAGCCGCGTTTCGTTGGGGATGCAGTGGTCGCCGCCCTCATCGGTGGCGCGATGGCTTACCTTCTTTTGTCGATCACGGCCACGCCGCTGGACCTCACCCTGAGCGAGTTCTTCTCCGCGCGCAGTTACACCGAGGCCTATGGGCGGAATATCGTCAATGTGATCCTGGTCGACTTCCGGGCACTGGATACCTTGGGCGAGATCGCGGTCGTCGCGATTGCGGGTGTGGCCGTTCTGGGACTCCTCGCCTTCCGTCATATTGACCGTGCGTCGGACGACAAGACGGGGTCGACGTCATGAATTCGCTGATTCTTCGGACCGCGGTGCCGGCGCTGGTCGGCCTGATGCTGCTGTTCTCGATCTATGTGCTGCTCCGGGGCCACAACGAGCCCGGCGGCGGCTTTATCGGGGGTTTGATCGGAGCCTCGGCCTTTGCCATCTACACCATTGCAGAGGGGCTGGCCTCGGCCCGGCGCGCATTGATCGTGCCGCCCATCACCATCGCTGGTGTCGGTCTTTTATTCGCTGCGCTCAGCGGTGTTGTGTCTCTCTTTTTCGGAGACGCCTTCCTGACCGGCCAGTGGTGGTTCCCCGCCTTTAATCCGGACCTGAAATATCTTTCCACGGTCGTGCTGTTCGATATAGGCGTGTATCTCGTGGTCGTCGGCGCGATCGTTGGCATCGCGTTTGCCCTTGAGGAGCGGGAATAGATGGAAACCGTGCTCGCGCTCCTTGTCGGCCTCCTCTTTGCCATCAGCGCCTACCTGCTGCTGTCGAGTTCGCTGATCCGACTGATCCTCGGTGTCTTCGTTCTCGGTAATGCGACCCATCTCATGATCTTTGTGCTGGGACGACTGACGCGGGAAAGTCCGCCGTTGATTCAGTATGGGCTCAAGGCCGCCGAGCCCGGCATTGCCAACCCGCTGCCCCAGGCCCTGATCCTGACCGCAATCGTGATCAGCTTCTCGCTGTTCGCGTTCCTGCTGGTGCTGTCCTATCGCGCCTATCAGTCGCTGGATACGATCAACACCGATGAGATGCGCGTGGCAGAACCCGAGCCAGCCGGAACCCTGCTGCGGGGTCGCGATGTCTGATATGACAGCATGGCTGGTTGTCTGGCCGGTTGCGGTGCCTCTGATTGGGGCGGCCCTGACCGTGGCCCTTTGGGGTCGTGAGCGTGCCCAGACCAATATCGGTTTTCTGGCGATCGCACTGCAACTCGCAGCCGGACTCGTGCTCTTGCAGCATGTCTGGGAGAACGGGCCAGTTGCCATGGCCATGGGCGGATGGTCAGCACCATTTGGCATAGCCCTGGCTGCCGATGTGTTTGGCGCCGGATTGACGGTCGTTGCCAGCCTCGTCGCATTCTTGATTCTGATCTACAGCCTGACCGATACGGATGCGGACCAGCGCCGTGCGGGGTTCATGCCACTGATTCTGGCGCTGATGACCGGTGTGGCCGGCGCCTTTCTCACGGCCGATATCTTCAACCTTTATGTTTGGTTCGAGGTGACGCTGATCTCCTCCTTCGGGCTGATGGTTATCGGTGGCCGCCGCGAACAGCTCGACGGCGCCGTGAAATACGCGTTTCTCAATCTGCTGGCGACGACCTTCCTGCTGATCGCGATTGCGCTGCTCTACGGCATGACAGGGACGCTCAGCATGGCCGACCTGTCCGGCAAGGTGGCTGCACTTCCCGCGGACTCTCCCATCGAGACAGTTGCGCTGCTCTTCCTTATGTCGCTGGGCATGAAGGCAGCGCTTTTCCCGCTGCACTTCTGGCTGCCGGCGGCCTATCACACACCGCTGCCGGCGGTTTCGGCTATTTTTGCGGCCCTGCTGACCAAGGTCGGTGTCTATTCGCTGATTCGCGTCTTCATGCTTGTCTTCCCGGACGGCGCGGAGATTGCCCGCGAGGCGATGATCTGGGTCGCTGTGGCCACCATGATTGTTGGTGCGCTGGGTGCGCTTGCAGAATCCGATATCCGACGTGTTGTCTCATTCACGGTGGTGAGCGGGGTGGGGGTCATGATCGGTGGCCTGGCCATCGGGACCCAGGCAGCGCTGCTGGGGACGACCTTCTATATCATTCATTCGATCATCATCTCGGCGGCGCTTTTCATGGCGGCGGGAATGATTTCCCGGGCGGGCGGTGGCACACGGATTGCGGATCTGGCCGGTCTCTACAAGGGATCGCCCTTCCTGGCGGTGGCGTTCCTGCTCTGTGGCCTGTCCCTGGCCGGGGTGCCGCCCTTTGCGGGTTTCTGGCCCAAGGTCTATCTGGTGCAGGCCGGTCTGGAGGCAGGGGCATTCGGTATTGTTGCGGGCATCCTGATTTCCGGCTTCCTGACACTGATGCTGATCGGACGCAGTTTTGCGCTGATCTTCTGGCGCGCAGCACCTGATGGGGCACCGCGCGTTGTCTCGGATGGTGGTGACTTGATGAAAGGCGCCCTGGGTGCGCTCACCGCGCTGACTTTCGTCCTGGGCGTCTATTCTGCACCGGTTGCGAACATGGCGGGACGTGCGGCCTCTGAACTACTGGCGCCGCAGGCCTATATCGGGGTCGTGCTGGGACGGTCCGCGCAAGCCGACGCAAGCGGGGCGGGCGCTGCGGAGATGCGGCCATGAACCTTCTTCTCGTCAATATCGTTCTGGCCCTGGTCTGGGGCGCGGTGACAGCCAGCTTCGCGCCGGGCAATCTGTTGTTCGGATTCGTACTGGGTTTCCTGTGCCTCTGGCTCGTTCGTGACCGTTTCAATCCGCGCAATTTTCACCGCCCCGGTCGGGCGCTCGGGCTGGCCGGCCTGTTTCTGCTCGAACTGTGCCTCTCGGCGGGGCGCGTGGCTCGTGACACCCTACGGCCGAAAATGACTTTTCGGCCGGCCATCATCGCCTTCCCGCTGGAGGTCCAGAAAGAGGGTGAGATCATGCTGCTGGCCAACCTGATCAGCCTGACCCCGGGAACCCTGAGCGTCGACGTTTCGACCGATCGCTCGACGCTCTATATTCATGCGATGGATGTCGATGATCCCGACGCCTTGCGTCAGGAGATTCGCGACGGATTCGAACGGCGCATCCTGGACGTGATGGAGTAGGTGGATGGCTGAATTTGGTGCGCAATTTCTGGAGTGGTCCATCGACATCGCCTATGTCGCGATCATGCTCTCCTTTGCCCTGACGGTATTCCGTCTGCTGCGTGGACCGACCCTTGCGGACCGTGTGGTGGCGCTGGACATGATGGCGCTGTTGGGGATCGCCTTTATTGGCCTGTTCTCGATCGCAACCGGAGAGGCCGCGTATCTGGACGTTGCCATCGCGCTGGCGCTGATCGGTTTTCTCGCGACGGTTGCGTTTGCGCGCTACATCTATCGCGGGGCTCTGGCCGAACGCCGCGGCACCGATATCTCCGATGCAGGAGATGATTCGTGATCGATTTCATCAGCGCCCTCATTGTCCTGATCGGAGCTGCATTTACACTGATTGCCGGGATCGGATTGTTCCGCCTTCCGGACGTCTATCTGCGCATGCATGCGGCCACGAAAGCGGGAACGCTGGGCGCGGGACTGATGCTTCTGGCCCTGGCGCTGGATGCACAGCAGCTCGAGGTTGCCGCGCGCGCCATCGCGGGCATTCTGTTTTTGTTGTTCACGGCGCCCATCGCGGCGCATCTTCTTGGCCGCGCGGGTTATCTCTCGGGATCGCCTCTCTGGACGAAGACCCGCTTTGACGAATTGTCCGACAAGTATGATGCTGACGGCCGCAAGCTGACGGGTACACCGGTTGAAGATTTGCGAAGAGACGCCACGAAACCGGATGATCGTGCTACCTAGATCACACTCTAGCCAAGCCTTGTTCCGGAACGTTTTCCCGGTTACCGATTTTGACGTGATTTTTTTGTGATCCGTTCTCATTTCCCGCGCAAAATGGGCTAGACTGCGCGCGGTGGCGTTTCAGGCAATTGAGATCGGACTGTTATGAAAAAACCTATCCTTCTGGGTATTGTCTTCGTCCTGTTCGCCGTTGTGATTGGTGGCTTTGCGTATTTCGAATACGTGATGAAGCCGGAGATCATCAAGAAGGCGATCCTGGGATAACCCCAGCCGACGCCCAGTGTCGTCACCGAAGTGGCAAATGCCGAAGCCTGGCGCCGCGCAGTGCCGGCCATCGGTACGCTGACTGCGGTGCAGGGCATCGATGTGGCCCCTGAAACAGCTGGCATCATCGAGACGCTCGGATTCGAATCCGGTGAGGATGTTGAGGCGGGAACCTTGCTCGTGGAACTCGACGATGGCACGGAGCAGGCATCGCTCAAATCCGCACAAGCTCAATTGCGCAACAGCCAGGTCAACCTGACACGGCAACGCGAATTGCTCGACCGGGGCAATACCTCGCGCAGCAATTTCGATACCGCCGTGGCGGCCCGTGACAGCGATGCTGCGGAACTCGAGAGAATTCAGGCGCTGATTGCCGAAAAATCCATCCTTGCGCCGTTCAGCGGCAAGCTGGGTATCCGTCAGGTCGATATCGGACAGTATGTGTCGGCCGGGACAGTCCTTGTGAGTCTCCAGCAGCTCGATCCGATCTATGTGGATTTCCCGGTGCCCGAGCAGCAGCTTGAGCAGGTGGCGGTGGGGGATGACGTGGAGGTCCGTGTCGATGCCTTTCCGAAGGGCAAATTCACCGGAAAAGTGACGGTTATCGATGCACAGGTGAACCAGTCCACCTGATCCACCCCCATTGAATTGGTCCACCGTGTATTTTAGTGAACGGAGGATCAAGGATGGCAACGAAACGACACAAACCCGAAGAGATAGTCTCCAAGTTACGGCAGGTTGATGTGCTTGTCGGGCAAGGTCAGGCTCGT
>JAURLR010000234.1 GCA_030831135.1 Alphaproteobacteria bacterium | reverse complement strand
GCGCCAAGCACGGCGCCCTGCCCGGCCTGTTCAATGAGCGTACCAAGGTCGTTTCTCAGCTCGACAAGGCCGGACAGAATGACGAACCCAACTTCGTGGTCTGTCCCCGCTGCGAGCAGGGTTTCACCATCGGAAAAGCTTCGTGTGCGGGCGGGCAGGTTCGTCATGGCCGGATGACATCGTCGCAAGGGGATGAACAGAATGCCCATGATGGCCAAATTTGAGCGATCCGCCAATCGTCTTCCGGTGTGGCGTCTGCGCCCCGTGCCTGCTATCTAAGCGCCGCGTTCGGCCCAACACCGATCTGCAGGAGCGAATGATGAGCGTCGACAAGCAAGCCGCGCAAACCAACGGTGACCCGCGCGTTGCCGAAGTCGTGCGAACGACCAAGGAAACGGATATCAGCGCCAGGGTGAACCTTGACGGGACCGGGGCCTATGACATCGAAACCGGCATCGGTTTTCTCGATCACATGCTGGAGCAGCTTTCGCGGCACAGCCTGATCGACCTGACGGTACGCGCGAAAGGTGATCTGCACATCGATTTTCACCACACGACCGAGGATTCCGGTTATGCGGTGGGCGAGGCGATCAGCCTGGCTTTGGGTGATCGTCGCGGTATCCGCCGGTATGGCGACGCGCTGGTGCCGATGGATGAAACCCTCACACGGGTCGCGCTCGACGCCTCGAACCGGCCTTTTCTGGTCTGGAAGGTCCCGTTCACACGACCGAAACTGGGTGAAATGGACACCGAACTGTTCCAGGAATGGTATAGGGCCTTTGCCCAGTCTGCGGGCCTGACCCTGCATGTCGAAACGCTTTATGGTGAAAACAATCACCACATGATCGAGTCCTGTTACAAGGGGCTGGCCCGGGCCTTGCGCATTGCCGTGGAAATTGATCCCCGCCGGCGCGATGATGTGCCGTCGACAAAGGGTGTTCTCGGCGGCTCTATGGCCGGGTAGTGGTGCCCTGCACTCGGGAAACCGGGTTTTTCAAGGTGTGTGAAACATGACGGAATCCGCCAGGACGACCGGTGATGCTGCGGCGCGGCGCGATGATGCGACGCCGGGGGCGCTCCCCACATTGTTCAACACTACCCGGTATGGCTTTTTTGTAAGGTGGCGTAAAGCGATCGTCGATCGCATGGTTGCGGCCCGGTCACGTCGCGCGAAAAAGACCCTTCAGAAGAATACCGAGCTCTGGCGTCTGATGACCGAGGCGGCTGCCGGTACGGCCGTGACCGGTGCGTCATACTCGGACTACCTGACTCTCTATGAGCAGGTTAAGGCATTCAAACCAAAAGAAATATTGGAATGCGGGACGGGTATTACCACGGTTGTCCTGGCGCAAGCACTACTTGAGAATGCCCGCGAGAATGGGGGCAAACCCGGGCGTGTGACATCCATGGAAGATGACCGCGCCTGGTTTGAAGTGGCCGGGTCGCGCCTGCCCGCGGGTGTGGCGCCGGTGGTTGATCTGGTTCATAGCCCGGAAGTGGACGGGTTCTACAAATGCTTTCGCGGGGTGATGTATGAAACACTACCCGACCGTGCCTACGACTTCATCTTTTCCGACGGCCCGGATCGCCATTCCCCGGTGAATGGCGACAAGCTGTTCAATCTGGATCTCATCAACGTGGTCCGCCGGTCAGAGCACCCGGTTCGTGCGGTTGTGGACAACCACTACCTGACCTTCTACATCCTGCAGAAGGTCTTTGGGGTCGAATTGGCCCGATACAGCGTCAGTCACAAGCTTATGTTTGTCGGCCCGGTGACCAAGGATGATGTACGGTTCCTCAAGAAGGAATCGTTTTTGCCGGATTTGCGCCTGTTCGGGACCACCGAACTGAAGCTGCGGATGGCGCGGCAGGACTGGTTTTAGGGGCTGATCACGATGGCAAGGAAGATATATACCGTCCACGCACGCAGTTGGTCGCCAGCCAGCGATGGTGACGCGGTCTTCATCAAGGAAGGGTTCTGCTGGCCGGGCTTTATCTTCGGGCCAATCTGGGCCCTGTGGTTCGGCATGTGGCGAACGGCGATTTCCCTTTTTGTCCTGTCCGTAGTGATCTCCGGCATTGTGGTAGTGGATGGTATTACGGATGGTGCCGAACTCGCGGTGACAATGGCCTTGCAGGTGATAGTAGGGCTTTGGGGGAACGACTGGCGCCGGTATGTCCTGGCCCGGCGTGACTTTGCCGAACGGGGTGTGGTCTCGGGGCGGAAACTGGCCGATGCGGAACGCCACTACTTTGCCGGAGGGCGCTGATCCATGGAAACCGTCGCGATCATCGATTACGGGTCAGGCAATTTGCGCTCGGCTGCAAAGGCCTTTGAGCGTATGGCACGGGAAAGCGAGCTGGACCGCAAGATTGTCGTGACGGACGCACCAGACATCGTTGCCCATGCCGACCGTGTGGTACTGCCGGGCGTCGGGGCGTTTCGTGATTGCCGCAAGGGACTGGAAGCACGTTCGGGCATGATCGAGGCGCTTGAGGAGGTTGTCCGGGTCAAGGCGCAGCCGTTCCTGGGGATTTGCGTAGGTATGCAACTGATGGCCACACGAGGTCTCGAACACGGTATGACCTACGGTTTTGGCTGGATACCCGGCGATGTGGTGGCAATCGAACCCGATGATGCGGCGCTCAAGATCCCGCATATGGGCTGGAACGAGCTCGAAATCCCGGAGCCGGCGCACCCCCTGCTCTCGGGGTTCGGCGTCACTCCGCCCCATGCCTATTTCGTCCATAGTTATCATCTGGCTGCAGATCACCCCGAAGACGTTCTGGCCCGTGTCGAATATGGTGGTTCGATCACAGCAGCTGTCGGACGGGACAACATGATCGGGACGCAATTTCACCCCGAAAAAAGCCAGGCGACGGGGCTCGCGCTGATTGCGGCGTTCCTGCGGTGGACGCCATGAGCGAGACCAAGGTCGAGCGGCTTGCGGAATTTCGCGGCAACGATCTCGCCGATCTGTGTGATGCGGCCGAGGACGCGATCGTGGCAGGCGGGGGCTTTGGCTGGCTGCAACCGCCGCGTCGGGAGATCATGGAAGCCTATTGGCGCGGGACACTACTTGTGCCGGGACGCACCGTTTTTGTCGGTCGCCTCGATGGCGTGATCGCGGGCGCCGCCCAGCTGACCCGGCCGCGCCCCAATGCAGAAGCCCAGTCCTTTGCGGTCCAGGTTTCGACCTTTTTCATGGCCCCCTGGGCGCGTGGTCATGGTCTGGCACCGGCCATACTGGACGCCTGTGAAGATCTTGCCCGGCGTGAGGCCTATACCGTTCTCAATCTGAGTGTCCGCGAAACCCAGGAGCGCGCCATTCAAATCTTCGAGGAAAGCGGCTATGTCCAGTGGGGGACCCATCCCAAATACGAACGTTTCGGTGGTGAGTACATCGCCGGTTTCTATTACATGAAAGACCTGTAGGCGCGATTTCCGATGATTCTGTTCCCTGCCATTGACCTGAAAGACGCTGCTTGCGTTCGCCTGCTGCGCGGCGACATGGACGCGGCAACCGTGTTCAACGACAGCCCGGCTGACCAGGCCCGGGCCTTTGTCGAGGCCGGTACCGACTGGCTGCACATGGTGGATCTGAACGGTGCCTTTGACGGGGTCTCGGTCAACGGGGATGCCGTACGGGCAATTCTGGATGTAACCCGCGGTGCGAATGTGAAGGTACAACTCGGCGGCGGTATCCGGACCCGCGACCATGTCGCGGCCTGGCTGGCCGACGGGATTGATCGCATCATACTTGGTACGGCGGCGGTCAAGGACCCCGAGCTGGTGATTTCATCCTGCCGCGAGTTCCCGGGGCGCATCGCGGTCGGGATCGATGCGCGCGGTGGCCGGGTGGCGGTCGAGGGCTGGGCGGAGACTTCGGATCTGGCCGCCGATGAATTGGCACGGCGGTTTGCCGATGTGGGCGTGGCGGCGATCATCTACACCGATATCGACCGGGACGGCGCGATGGAAGGGCCGAATGTGGACGCCACCGTGGCGCTCGCCGAAGCCGTTGATATTCCAGTGATCGCCTCGGGCGGCGTCTCGTCTCTCGAAGATGTGGAGGTGTTCCTGCCTTATGCGGATCGCGGTATCGCTGGTGTGATCTCCGGGCGGGCGATCTATGACGGACGCATCGATCTGGCTGCCGCCCTGGCCCGTCTGCGCGAGGCTGCTTGATGCTCAAGGTCCGCATCATTCCCTGCCTCGACGTCAAAGATGGCCGTGTCGTCAAGGGCGTCAATTTCGTCGACCTGCGCGATGCCGGTGACCCGGTGGAGCAGGCCAAGGTCTATGACAGGGCCGGGGCTGATGAATTGTGCTTTCTGGATATCACCGCCAGTCATGAAGACCGGGACATCATCTTCGAT
>JAURLR010000233.1 GCA_030831135.1 Alphaproteobacteria bacterium | reverse complement strand
GATCAGGGTGTGGAAATTGTCTTCGGGTATCCCGGCGGTGCCGTGCTCCCGTTGTACGATGCGATCTTCAAGCAGAATTCCGTACGTCACATCCTGTGCCGCCACGAACAGGGCGCGGTCCATATGGCCGAAGGCTATGCGCGTTCAACAGGCAAGACCGGTGTGGTCCTCGTGACCTCGGGGCCGGGCGCCACGAACACCGTGACTGGGCTGACCGACGCGCTGATGGACAGCATTCCGGTGGTCTGTCTGACCGGCCAGGTGCCGACCCATCTGATCGGAAATGACGCATTTCAGGAAGCCGATACCACGGGAATCACGCGCCCCTGCACCAAGCACAATTATCTGGTGAAGGATGTCAATGATCTGAGCCGGACCATGCATGAGGCGTTCTATGTCGCTGCTGCCGGCCGTCCGGGACCGGTTGTGATCGATCTACCCAAGGACGTGCAGTTCGCCGAAGGCGAATATTTCTCGCCTGAGAATGTGACGCATCGTCATTACAACCCGACGCGTGAAGGTTCGGACATGGCGATCGAGCAGGCGGTTGAGCTGATCGCGAACGCCAAGAAGCCGATCTTCTATATCGGTGGCGGCTGCATCAATTCCGGCCCTCGTGCCTGTGAGCTGGTGACCGAACTGGTCAAGGCGACCGGCTATCCTGCAACAACCACGATCATGGGGTTGGGTGCGTTCCCGGCGTCATCGCCGCAGTGGCTCGGTATGCTGGGGATGCATGGAACCTATGAAGCCAATCTCGCGATGTATGATTGCGATGTGATGGTTGCGATCGGGGCGCGGTTTGATGATCGCGTGACCGGCCGGACCGATGCGTTTTCGCCCGGTTCCAAGAAGATCCATATCGATATCGACCCCAGCTCGATCAACAAGAATATTCGTGTTGATGTGCCGATCATTGGAGATGTTGAGAACGTCGTCGAAGACATGCTTGAGAAATGGAAAGCGCGGAATGCCAAGCCGGATGGCAAGGCCCTGGAAGCATGGTGGAATCAGATCGAGGAGTGGCGGTCGGTGGACTGTCTGAAATTCGATCAGGGTTTCAATTCGAAGGATGACATCAAGCCGCAACATGCAATCAAGCGCCTGTACGAGCTGACCAAGGATCGCGATGTCTATGTGACGACCGAAGTTGGCCAGCACCAGATGTGGGCGGCGCAGTATTATCACTTCGACAAGCCCAATCGCTGGATGACCTCCGGTGGTCTGGGCACGATGGGGTATGGCCTACCGGCAGCCGTCGGCGTGCAGGTTGCCCATCCGGATTCACTTGTGATCGACATTGCAGGCGAAGCCTCGACAATGATGAACATTCAGGAACTCGGCACCATCGCCCAGTACAAGCTGCCGGTGAAGATCTTCATCCTGAACAATTACTGGCTAGGTATGGTTCGCCAGTGGCAGGAATTGTTGCACGGCGCGCGCTATTCGGAATCCTATTCCGACGGCCTGCCCGACTTCATCCAATTGGCCGAGAGTTTCGGGATCACCGGCTTGCGGTGCACCGACCCGAACAACGTGGATGACATCATCATGCAGATGGTTGAGACACCGGGTCCGGTAATTGTCGATATGGTTGTCACCAAGGAAGAGAACTGCTTCCCGATGATTCCCGGCGGTGCCGCACACAATGAGATCATGCTCAGTGTCAAAGACCAGCAGGAACAGAAGCAGTCCGAAGAGGGCATGGTCCTCGTCTAGGATTTTTGGCAGTCCCGGGGTTCCTGACCCGCGTACAAAAACAGAAAACACAAAGAAAGTGATCGCGTGATGGCGCATAAAGACGATCCCGTCGAACGGCATGTCATGACCGTTGTTGTCGACAACGAACCCGGGGTTCTGGCGCGGGTCGTCGGCCTGTTTTCGGGGCGTGGGTTCAATATCGAAACACTCACCGTGGCGGCGATCAGCGAGGATGAAACCTCCTCGCGGATCAATCTCGTCACCTCTGGCACGCCGATGATTATCGAACAGATCAAGGCACAGCTCGAACGACTGGTGCCGGTACGCGAGGTCCATGACCTGACGGCCGAGGGGCCGCATGTGGAGCATGAGGTTGCATTGGTGAAGATTGCCAATGAAGGTGCCGCGCGTCGCGAGGCGCTTCGGATCGCCGATATCTTCCGCGCCCGTGTTGTGGATACGGGTGTGGATTCCTTCATGTTTTCGCTGACCGGCGCATCGGAGAAGGTCGACAGTTTTCTGGTCCTGATGCGCAACCTCGGGGAGACGGAAATTGCGCGCTCGGGCGTGGTCGCGATCAAGCGTGGGGACAAGCACGGCAAGCCAAATTTGCTTGCAGGGATCGCCGAACACCAGGATTAGGAACAGGAATTGCCCAATGCGGCATTGCCCGGCGGAGGCTGGGCCTGTAAAACCGCCGCGCATCCGGGATTTCTGCGTGCCGAGCGTGGACACGCAACGACATAAACCCATCCAGACAGACGCAAAACAGGGAACAAGAAATATGCGCGTTTATTATGACCGCGACGCGGACGTGAATCTGATCAAAGGCAAGAAAGTCGCTGTTGTCGGCTACGGTAGCCAGGGCCATGCCCATGCGATGAACCTGCGTGACAGCGGTGCGACCAATGTGGTTGTCGCCCTGCGCGAAGGATCTGCCAGCGCTGCAAAAGCCAAAGGCGCGGGCTTTGAAGTCAAGAACGCTGCCGAAGCTGCAGCATGGGCCGATGTGGTCATGGTGCTCGTCCCCGACGAGCTGCAAGGCGATCTGTACCGCGATCATCTGCATGACAACATGCGCGAGAACACCGCGCTTGCCTTTGCCCACGGTCTGAACATTCACTTCAGCCTGATCGAGCCACGCGCCGATCTGGATATTTTCATGATCGCTCCCAAGGGTCCGGGCCACACGGTGCGTTCCGAGTATGAGCGTGGCGCGGGTGTTCCGTGTCTGCTGGCCGTCCATCAGGATGCCAGCGGCAACTGCCATGATCTTGGCCTGAGCTATGCCTCGGCCATCGGTGGCGGCCGCGCGGGAATTATCGAGACGACCTTCAAGGAAGAATGCGAAACCGACCTGTTCGGTGAGCAGGCGGTTCTTTGCGGCGGCTTGTCCGCGCTGATCCAGGCAGGTTTCGAAACCCTCGTGGAAGCGGGTTATGCGCCTGAGATGGCCTATTTCGAATGCGTTCATGAGGTCAAGCTGATCGTCGACCTGATCTATGAAGGCGGCCTCGCCAACATGCGTTACTCGGTTTCCAACACCGCAGAATACGGCGATTATACCCGTGGCCCGCGGATCGTGACCGATGAGACCAAGGTCGTGATGAAGGAAATCCTCAAGGAAATCCAGACCGGTGCGTTCTCGCGTGAGTGGATGCTCGAGAACCAGGTCAGTCAGACGGGCTTCAAGACCACACGTGGCCTGCAGGCCCAGCACCAGCTCGAAGAAACCGGTGCGCGCCTGCGTGCCATGATGCCGTGGATCGCTGAGAACGCGATGGTCGACAAGTCCAAGAACTAGTCGATTGCTTCAGTTTCGCTTCCGTGGGCGCAAATCGGCGTCCACGGGGCAAAACTGCCCGTTAAGGTTAACAAAACCGTTGCGGTGCACTGCAATATCGCTCTAAAACAAGGGCGTATAGGTAATTTCTTTTCATATTGGTAAACGCACAGTTTACCAACTGTTAACGCTCTTGCGTCGATTCTTCGCATGTGAGGAATTTTGATTTGGCTGGAGCCGTTGGGGAGATCAGGGACGTGATCATCGTCCGCACAGTTGAAGGCACATCAAGCCGCTTCTGCGAAGCAGCGGCTGCTGCTGATCTGTGCCCGATTCTGTTTGATCTTGACGCGCTTCTTCTTGGCGGCGCAGCCCTGCGACTTAGGTGCCTCTGAACAAAGACTGCGCCATATGGCCCGCATTGTTCAGGGGAATGAAACCGAACCTAAGTCAACCAATACGATTTTGAGGCAGGACCAATGACCGCCACCGAAAAGAGCACGCAGACCAAGGATTCGCCGGTCGATACCAGCGCATCGAATTACGTTCGCATTTTTGACACCACCTTGCGCGATGGCGAACAGTCGCCGGGTTGCTCGATGAACCTCGAGGAAAAGGTACGCGTCGCCCTCGTGCTCGAAGAACTCGGCGTCGACATCATCGAGGCCGGTTTCCCGATTGCATCCAACGGCGATTTCGAGGCCGTGCGAGAAGTTGCGAATACCGTAAAGAAAACTAGCGTTGCGGGTTTGGCCCGTGCCGCCCATCCGGATATTGATCGTGCCTGGGAGGCCGTGAAGGGGGCTGCGCGTCCGCGCATCCACACTTTCCTGTCGACCAGCCCGCTGCACATGAAGTTCAAGCTCCAGATGGAACCCGAAGACGTGCATGCTGCCGTGATCGACAGCGTCAGCTATGCCCGCAATCTGTGCGATGACGTGGAGTGGTCTCCCGAAGATGGCTCGCGCACGGAGCATGATTTCCTGTGCCGGACCGTTGAAAGTGCGATCCGGGCAGGCGCGACAACAATCAACATCCCCGATACGGTGGGTTATGCGGTCCCGCATGAGTTCGCAGCCCTGATCGAGATGCTGTTCAATCGCGTCCCGAATATCGATCAGGCCGTGATTTCGGTCCATTGCCACAATGATCTGGGCCTGGCCGTCGCCAATTCGCTGGCCGCCGTGGGCGCAGGTGCACGTCAGGTGGAGTGTACGATCAACGGCATCGGCGAACGCGCGGGCAATTGTGCGCTTGAGGAAATTGTCATGGCGTTGCGTACCCGTCAGGACGCGATTCCCTATGTCACGGGTGTCGAATCCACGGTCATCACCCGCGCCAGTCATCTGGTGTCCACGATCACCGGCTTCAACGTGCAGCCGAACAAGGCGATCGTCGGGGCCAACGCCTTTGCTCATGAATCCGGTATTCATCAGGACGGTGTTCTCAAGAATGCCGAGACCTATGAGATCATGACACCGGAATCCGTTGGCCTGACCCAGTCCAATCTGGTGATGGGGAAACATTCGGGGAGCCACGCTTTCCGGGAAAAACTGCGCGATCTGGGCTATGGAAATCTGGGTGACAATGCCATTCGTGATGCGTTTACCCGCTTCAAGGATCTGGCCGACAAGAAGAAGGAACTGTTCGACGAGGACATCATTGCACTCGTCGACGATACCATTCAGAACGATGATGCGCGGGTGAAGTTTGTCTCCCTGCAGGTCCGGGCCGGTTCGAAAGGGCCGCAGGAGGCCGATCTCGAGCTGGAAATCGATGGCACGCTCGTCTCGACGACCGCAAAGGGCAATGGCCCGGTCGATGCTGTTTTCAATGCGATTGGTGCTTTGTTCCCTCATTCGGCCACATTGCAGCTTTATCAGGTACATGCTGTGACCGGTGGGACTGATGCGCAGGCGGAAGTCACGGTGCGCCTGGACGAGAACGGCAAAACAGTAAACGGCCAAGGTGCCGATGCAGACACTCTGGTGGCGTCTGCGCGTGCGTATCTTCACGGCTTGAACAAGTTGCTCGTGAAGCGAGAGAAAACAGCGCCGGCAGCATTGTCGGCATAGACGAGAACCGGGGCGCGGCATCATGCGGCGCCCCGGCCCCGAAATCGGGGTGAAACTTACGGGACGAGGCGGCGAGTCATGTTTTCGCGGATTATGGGTGCGCTTTCGGCTGATATGGCCATCGATCTTGGGACGGCAAATACGCTCGTCTATGTGAAGGGTCGCGATATTGTGCTCAATGAGCCTTCGGTCGTTGCGATCATTGAATCCAAGGGCAAGAAGAAGGTTCTCGCTGTTGGCAATGAAGCCAAACAGATGCTTGGCCGGACACCCGGGAACAT
>JAURLR010000022.1 GCA_030831135.1 Alphaproteobacteria bacterium | reverse complement strand
TTTCGGGTCCGGCTTTACCGCACAGTGACGTAACCGTGTCTTTTTGAGCCGTAAGAGTGTCAGCGACGAACAGGTAGAATACGCCCATTGCGGGGCTACCGCTGTATAAGAAGATGGCAACCACCGAGAGTACCCGGCGCGAAACCCTGAAAGGACCATTCTTCATCTTCACCCACTCCTCGTGGCGTTGTACGAATCGCTTATGATCGGCCTATTCGCTTGATCTTGTGTGCAGTGCAACATAAGCTTTGAAAGACACACAGTACTTCAGCAAACAAACACGTTTCACCAGGCGCGATTCGTCAGAAAGCTTTGAAGTTATAGAGGATTATCGGATGTCGGATCAACAAAATGAAAACAATACCGACCAAGTAACTCCCACGCCCGAGGATTTCGCAGCGTCGATGGCGCAGATTGCCGAACGCAGCCAGGCACTCGTGAATTCATTCATGGCCAACCAGTCCGGTTCAATGGGAATGGCGGATCCCATGAATGTCGGTCAGGCCTTCATCGAACTGACCCAGCAGATGATGGCCAATCCGGCGCAGATGATGCAGGCGCAGATGCAGCTCTGGCAGAGCTATATGGGTCTCTGGCAGAACACCGCGCAGAAGATGATGGGTGGCGAAGTCGATAATCTCGTGGCACCGGCTTCCGATGATCGCCGTTTCCGCGATTCCGAATGGGATGAAAGCATCGTCTTCGACTACATCAAGCAGTCCTATCTGCTGTCCTCGCGCTGGCTGACCAGCACGGTGCGCGATATCGAGGGCCTCGATGACAAGACAGCCAAGAAGGTCGACTTCTACACCCGGCAGTTCGTGGATGCCCTCGCCCCCACGAACTTCCTGATGACAAACCCGGAAGTGATCCGCGCGACGGTGGAATCCAATGGCGAGAACCTCGTGAAGGGGCTGGAAAACCTGCTGTCCGACATGGAGCGCGGCGATGGCCAGTTGCGCATCAGCCAGGTCGATGAAAGCGCCTTCACCCTTGGTGAGAACGTGGCGACCACGCCGGGCAAGGTCGTCTACCAGAACGATTTGATGCAGTTGATCCAGTTTGAGCCCACCACGGAAAAGGTGGATCGCCGCCCGCTGCTGATCGTCCCGCCGTGGATCAACAAGTATTACATCCTCGACTTGCAGCCGAAAAACTCCTTCATCAAATGGGCGACCGATCAGGGACTGACGGTTTTCGTCATCTCATGGGTGAACCCGGACAAGGAACTCGCGGCCAAATCCTTCGAGGATTACATGCTCGAAGGACCGCTCGATGCGCTCGATGCCATCGAAAAAGCCACCGGCGAGAAAGAGATCAACATCATCGGCTATTGCCTTGGCGGCACCCTGACCGCGAGCACCTTGGCCTATATGTCCGAAAAGAAGGACGACCGCATCAAGTCGGTGACCTTCTTCACCGCGCTTGTGGATTTCAGCGAACCCGGCGAACTGGGCGTGTTCATCGACGAAGAACAGCTCGATGCGCTTGAGGAACGGATGAATGTGGACGGCTATCTTGAAGGTTCGTCCATGGCGACGACCTTCAACATGCTGCGCGCCAACGACCTGATCTGGTCGTTCGTCGTGAACAACTATCTGCTCGGCAAGGATCCCTTCCCGTTCGACCTGCTTTACTGGAACTCGGATTCCACGCGTATGCCGGCGGAGATGCATCGCTTCTATCTGCGCAACATGTACCAGGACAACAAGCTGATCGAACCGGGCGGCGTGACGCTCGATGGTGTTCCGATCGATCTGACCAAGGTCGATCTGCCAGTCTTCATGCTGTCCACCAAGGAAGATCATATCGCGCCGTGGAAATCGACCTACGCCGCGACCCAGATCTACAAGGGCAACGTCAAGTTCTGCCTCGCCGGCTCGGGTCATATCGCGGGTGTGGTGAACCCGCCCAGTGTCGAGAAATACGGGTACTGGACCAACGCCAAAAATCCCGCCACGCCGGATGAATGGTTTGCGAGTGCCAGCGAGCACAAGGGTTCATGGTGGCCCGAATGGCGCAAATGGCTGAAGAAGAATGCCGGTGGACAGGTTGCCGCCCGCACGCCGGGCGACGGCAAGCTCAAGGTCATCGAAGCTGCCCCGGGCAGCTATGCCAGCCTGCGGATCGGCGCAAAGACGGACACCGAATAGGGTCAAGCCTTCCCTCAGCCGTCATGGCCGGACTTGATCCGGCCATCGCAGCGAAGATCGAGACAAGATACGCGGATAAAGTCCGCGTATGACGGCAAGGTTTTGAGCGGTTTTTTTTTGCTGAAGGCACGGACCGCTGCCTCAGCAGCGCAGTTCGCCCTTGACCAGTTCCACACCGTCATCGAACTGGAACAGCGTGGCGTAGTGGCCCTCACCGGTCGGAATACGGGGGCCAATCCGGATACCGGGCCAGACATATGCCTCAAGCTCAAGGGACGCGCCATTGGCAAGACTGACCTGCTGACGAATGTCATAACGTTCGAGCTTTCCGGATTCGGTTTCCACACGTGACGTGAGGCCTTGGGAAAATCCGGTGATGGCGCCGCAGGCTTCGGACAAGCCGCTGCGGACATGCTCTTGAAAGCTCTGCATTGCGGCCTGATCATCCAGCGCGCGCGGACCACTGAGCAGCAGGAAACCCACAACAATCGCCAGAATGATCGTGACCGTCAGCGGGCGTTTGGGTGCGCGTTTGCGCAGATCAAAAAGCGATCGCGCACCCGATTCATCCCGGTCAGACACTACTTCGCGTCGTTCCCGGACTTGATGTGGTCCTGGGCAAGCCCGCAGTAGATCTTGACCGATTCCGGCCAGAAGGCGAGTTCAGCCTCACGCAGCTCGCGCAGCGGCTTGGCCGGGATACCGGCCCAGAGCTCGCCGCTTTTCACCACCTTGCCCGGCGAGACAACCGCACCGGCAGCCACCATCGCACCGGTCTGGACCACGGCCCCGTCGAGCACGGTCGAGCTCATCCCGACAAAGCATCCGTCTTCGAGCGTGCAGGCATGGATCAGCGCGTTGTGGCCAATGGTGATGTCACTGCCGATATAGGTCGGCATCGCGGGCGTGCCGTCTTCGCGCGGACCGTTTACATGGATGATGGTGCCATCCTGAATGTTGGTCCGCTCGCCGATCCGGATATGGCTGCCGCCGTCGCCCCGGATAACGCAATTGTACCAGACGCTGGACCCGGCACCGATATGAACATCGCCAATGACCGCAGCCGTATCGGCGATGAACACGTCATCGGCGATGGTCGGCATGATGCCCAGATAGGGTTTGATGGCATTCGACATGACTAAATTCCTTTTTCGTTCGCTCTCAAAGGCCTTCGCCTTCATCGGCACCCATGAGCAGGTTGAGGGTTTGCACCGCCTGACCTGAGGCCCCTTTTCCCAGATTGTCGATCAGGCCCGCAAGTACGGCCTGCCCGCTCTCCTCGTTGTGGAGCACAAAAATCCGCAATTCGTTTGTGCCGTTCAGGCTTTCAGGATCCAGCTGGCCGATGGTCTCGGTTTCGGCAAACGGCGCCACGGTCACAAACCGCTCTCCCGCATAATGTTCGGCCAGTGCCGCATGCAGGTCAGCGGCTTTCGGCGTCCCCGGCAGATTCCAGAGCGCGAGCGGGATCTGCACCAGCATACCCTGCCGATAGCGGCCCACACTCGGCACGAAGACCGGCGCATGGGACAGGCCGCCCCACCGTGTGATCTCGGGCAGGTGCTTGTGCTGCAGGGTGAGCGCATAGCTATAGATGGCGCTCGTGGTATTGTGCTCCGCGCGCGCATCCTCGAACGCCGCGATGAGCGACTTGCCGCCGCCTGAATAACCCGACACCGCATTGATCGTCACCGGATAGTCCGCCGGCAGAAATCCGCGCGAGACCAGGGGATGCAGCATGGCCACCGACGTGATCGCATAGCAGCCGGGATTGCTGATCCGTTTGGATCCCCGCATCAGGTCACGATGTCCGGGCTCATATTCCTGGAAGCCATAGGCCCAGCCATCGACCGCCCGGTGCGCCGTGGACGCATCGATCACGGCGGTATCGCTCTCGATCATCGCGACCGATTCACGCGCCGCATCATCGGGCAGGCAAAGAATGGCAATATCGGCTGCGTTCAGCGCATCACGCCGCGCGCGCGCATCCTTGCGGGCATCCTCGCCCAACTGGATCAGGGAGATATCGGCCCGCGGGGCAAGCCGTTCCTGGATCTGGAGGCCGGTTGTTCCCGCCTCGCCGTCGATGAAGACTTTCGTTGTCATGGCATCACCGGTTCAAAGTCTGACTGCAGATACGAAAAGAGCGCGTCTCCGACGCGCTCTTTCCAGACTCGATACAAGGGATCGAGAGAGATTAGCGCTTCGAGAACTGGAAGCTGCGTCGGGCCTTGGCGCGACCGTACTTTTTACGCTCAACCACGCGCGAGTCACGGGTCAGCATGCCGACCTTCTTGAGGATACCGCGAAGCTCGGGCTCGCGGAGCATCAGGGCCTTGGAGATACCGTGACGCACGGCACCAGCCTGTCCGGACAAGCCACCACCAACAACGGTGCAGACGATGTCGTACTGGCCAATCCGGTCGGTGACCTGGAACGGCTGAGACAGAACCATGCGCAGAACCGGACGCGCGAAATAGACTTCGCCCGAACGGCCATTGACGGTCAGCTGGCCATTGCCCGGTTTGATCCAGACACGGGCCACGGCGTTCTTCCGCTTGCCGGTCGCGTAGGTGCGGCCAAGCT
>JAURLR010000232.1 GCA_030831135.1 Alphaproteobacteria bacterium | reverse complement strand
TCAGGGGATCGAGGCCGATGCCATCGCCGCACTGTTCCTGGGCCGCCTTTCGGCCACGGCAAAAGCCCATCCGCTCCCGATGTTCCGTGGCCTGCAGATCGCGCAGGAGCGCACCGGTCGAGGCCATGGCCGCAGGGCTGCCGGTCGTGATCACCGACTGGAACGGGTATCGCGACACGCTTGAAGACGGGGTTCAGGGCTTTTCCATCCCGACCCTGGCCCCGCCATCGGGCAATGGCGACGACCTTGCCGCACGCTATCGCAGCACCCGTTACAGCTATGGCGGCTATATCGGGCGCACCGCACAATTCACCTATGTCGATGCCAATGCGGTAGGCGAGGCCTATACCCGCCTGATCGAGAACGACGATCTGCGCAAGCAAATGGGCGCAGCCGGGCGCAAGCACGCGGTCGAAAAATACAACTGGACGGTCATCATCCCGGAATACGAGGCATTGTAGGGGGAACTGGCTGCGCGGCGCGCCAAGGACAGCGAGATTGCCCCGCCAGCCGATACGCAATCCGCCGACCCCCTGCGCGACGACCCCTTCCGGACCTTCGCGGGATATCCGAGTGCGGCCATCGGGGACGCCCATATTGTTGAACGGGTGGGCACGGATGCCGAACTCGAGACGATGATCCGGTTTGATATCAACAGCGCCGTTGCAGGACTGGTTCCCGACGCGCCGCAAATGCGGGTCTTGCTGACGATGCTACCCGAACCGGGCGGTGCCACGACCGTGGGTGCGATGCTCGAAGGATTTGATGCGCCACGCGCACCCGCCCTGCGTGCGATCCTCTGGCTTGCCAAGCTGGGAATTGTGCGCCTGTCGCCCCCCCCGGCTGAGGCGGACTAAACGTCAAATCACGACGCAGGCCGCCAGGTTCTAGCCGCGCGGCTCGGGTTCGCGCATATCGACCCAGATTGCGCCCAGAATGCGCCCTTGCCCGTGTTCCTGGACAAGGATCGCGCAATAGGCAGGGTCCGCACCATCAAGCTCCTGCAGCGACACCACAACATCTACCGCCTCGCCGTTCCAGCGCGCCACCGGGCGTATCAGGCGGACAACATGATGGTTCACGATTGTCTTTCCCCGGTTTTCACCGCGGGTCACTTCGGTGACATGTTTTTCGTCGAAGCGAACAAGCATGATATCCGCCTCCCCACGATAGCGCGCATCGGTTTCGGGAATGCGAATCCGGATTTGTTCGTCTGAAATGCGCTCCAGCCGCACCGACACCCGACCGGCGGGCTCACCGCGCGCGGTGCCGATATTTTCCAGAACCTCTGCCGGTTTGTTCCCGGATGCCTGCCACCGGCCATCCACGACAATCTGGGGCGTGTAAACGTAAGGCAGGCCGCGTTGATTGAGGTAACGCTGCTGGCGCTGGGAATAGACCTCGCTCGCAAACGGATCGGCCCAACCGTAATAGTCCCAGTAATCCACATGGAAACTCAGCGCGAGGATATCCGCACGCCCCGCCAGTTCACCCAGCAGCTTGTCGGCGCGCGGACAGGCCGGGCAGCCCTGGGAGGTGAACAGTTCCACGACCGTCAACTGGTCCTGTGCGATGGCCTGCGGCGCAACACCCAGTGATAGCGATGACACAATCAAAGCAGCACCGAAAACGGCGCGCAGACGTGCATGGAACGCGGCAAGGAATTTCGCAACAGACGGCATGCCAGAGACTATGGGCATGCCGTCCGTCACGTACCAATCAACTGACGGTGAGACCGGTTCAGGCCGCATCCAGCATATTGCGCAGGACGTATTGCAGAATGCCGCCATGCTTGTAGTAATCGAGCTCATCAAGGGTATCGATCCGGCACAGCAGTTCGATGTCCTTCTTCGAACCATCGTCATAGGTGATGGTGCAACCGAGATTCGAGCGCGGCGACAGCCCGTCCTCAATCCCGACAATGTCGAAGATTTCCTTGCCGGTCAGCTCCAGCGTCTTGCGGTCCGTGCCTTCGAGGAACTGCAACGGCAGAACGCCCATGCCAACCAGGTTGGAACGGTGGATGCGCTCGAAACTTTCGACGATCACACCGCGCACGCCCAGAAGCCGGGTGCCCTTTGCCGCCCAGTCACGCGAGGACCCGGTGCCGTATTCCTTGCCGCCCACGACGACCAGCGGCACATCTTCGGCCTGATAGCGCATTGCCGCGTCATAGATCGACATCTCCTCACCCGAAGGATGATGGATCGTGACACCGCCTTCGGTGCCCGGTGCCATCTCGTTCCGGATGCGGACATTGGCAAAGGTTCCGCGCATCATCACTTCATGATTGCCCCGGCGTGACCCGTAGGAATTGAAGTCATGCGGACGGACCTGATGCTGCTTGAGGTAGTCACCCGCCGGACCGTCTTCCTTGATCGAACCCGCAGGCGAGATGTGATCGGTGGTAACACTGTCGGCCAGCATGGAAAGCATGCGTGCACCGGCAATATTGGTCGGCGCGACCGGCTCGGGCGGCATGTCCTCGAAGAAGCTGGGGTGACGCACATAGGTCGAACCGTCATTCCACTTGAAGGTCTGACCGGTCGTGACAGGAATATTCTGCCACTTCTCGTCACCGGCAAAGACGTTGCTGTAACGGCTCTCGAACATCTCGCGCGACAGCGAGGATTCGATGAGATCGTTGATCTCCTTGTTGGTCGGCCAGATATCCTTGAGGAAGACATCGTTGCCGTCCTTGTCCTGCCCGATGGGGTCTTCATATATATCATTGAGCATGCTGCCGGACAGGGCATAGGCCACAACCAGCGGCGGGGATGCCAGATAGTTGGACTTGATGTCCGGGCTGATCCGACCTTCGAAGTTCCGGTTGCCCGAAAGCACCGCACACACATTGAGATCGTTGGTGTGAATGGCTTCCGAAATATCCGCGGGAAGCGGGCCCGAATTGCCGATGCAGGTGGTGCAGCCATAACCGACCAGATTGAAGCCCATGGCGTCCAGGTCTTCCTGAAGTCCGGCTTTGGCCAGATACTCGGTGACGACCTGAGATCCCGGCGCCAGCGAGGTCTTGACCCACGGCATTGACTTGAGGCCAAGCGCACGCGCCTTTCGTGCCACCAGTCCAGCGCCGATCATCACCGACGGATTCGACGTGTTGGTGCAGCTCGTAATGGCGGCAATGACGACATCCCCATCGGTGAGCGTATGGGCACCATTCGCCACTACGGCAGCGGCGTCTCCATCAACCGACGCAGCTGCAGGGCCTTCCTGGGCCATATTCATCGCACGCAGGCTGGTGTCCTTGACCGCCTCGCCGGCTCCGATCAGTTCCCGGAAAGACGCGGACGCCGCCGAAAGGGCGATCCGATCCTGCGGGCGCTTCGGGCCGGCAAGAGAAGGCTCAACCTTGGTCAGGTCGAGTTCCAGCGTATCGGTAAAGACCGGGTCCGGGGTGCTGGCATCGCGCCACACCC
>JAURLR010000231.1 GCA_030831135.1 Alphaproteobacteria bacterium | reverse complement strand
GGAGCCAGCACTTCCAGCACCGGTCGCACAGACTCACAGGTGACCTCATCCCCGCTTGACATGATCACCGCGCGCCCGGTTTCGATCGCTGCCGGCGTGCCGCTGATCGGGGTGTCCAGCATGATAGTGCCGGATGGCGCGAGCGCATCTCGAATGCGTTCTTTCAGGGCGACACCGAAGGTACCCATATCGGCGACAATCAGCCCTTCCCGGCCGCCTTCGATCAGCCCGCCGGGCCCGAATACGGCAGCCTCCACATCGTCCTCGCGGGCGAGGAGCAAAATGACGATATCGGCGGTTTCGCCGAGGGCTTTTGCATCAGCGACAAGGTCCCCACCGAAATCCCGGAGCCATTGGGCGCTGAGGCGGTCGACAGCCGAAATCTTGTGCCCCTGCGCGGCGAGCATCCGTGCGGCAGTGCCCCCCATCTGTCCAAGCCCAAGGATCGCAATCTTTCGGCTCATGGGGGAGAGACGGTCATACCCGTCGGTCCTGTCCAACCCAGAACGTGTCACGTATGTCCTTTTTTCGGACCTTACCCACTGGGGAACGGGGCAACTCGTCCCAGAATTCAACGGTTTTTGGAGCCTTTACGCTGCCGATCTCAGCTTTGCACAGGGCGATGATCTCGTCCGCACTTACGGTCTTGCCGGGCTTGAGTTCAATCACCGCTTTCACTGCTTCGCCCCATTTTTCATCGGGAACGCCGACAACAGCGCAATCCTGAACTGCGTCATGCCCCCAGACGACCTGCTCGATCTCCGAGGGATAGACATTGAACCCGCCAGTGATGATCATGTCCTTCTTCCGGTCGACGATGTAGATGAAGCCATCTTCGTCTTTCACTCCGATATCGCCAGTGCGGTGCCATCCGTTGGAGGCTGTGACTTCGTCCGTGGCGTCCTTGTTCTTGTAGTATCCCGCCATCACCAGAGTTCCGCGGACGACAATCTCACCCCGCTCCCCCGTCGGCTGGATGTTTTCCTCATCATCCATAATCTCGACCGGCGTCAACAGACAGGGCTGTCCGCAGCTGGCGAGCCGATGCGCCTTGTTGGTCGAGAGCGCCTCAATATGCTGCTCGGGCGACATATAGGTGCAGATCATGGGCGCTTCGGCCTGGCCGTAGCTCTGGGCCATGACCGGTCCGAACACGTCAATTGCCTCTTTCAGCTTGTCGACCGACATCGGGGCTGCGGCATAGAGGAAATAATCCAGCGAGGAATAGTCGTAGTTGCGCACCTCGGGATGGGCGAGCATCACGTAGATCGCCGTCGGCGGCAGAAACAGGTTGGTGACGCCGTATTTTTCGATGTTCTGCATGAGCTGGGGGAGCTGAACCCCGTTCATGATGATATTGGTGGCACCCAACCCCATCAGGGACATCGCTGTCACACCTGCGGCATGCGTCATGGGCGCGGCGCACAAATGCACCGGCGGTTTCTTTGGCGGCATATGCACCGCCATCGCCCCGACCATGGTTTCAAAGGTCTGGTTGGTCCACAAAATTCCCTTTGGCCGACCTGTGGTGCCGCCCGATGGGAAGATTCCGCAGATGTCATCGGGATTGTCCGGGAAGTCTGGCGCGCCCCCTTCATGACCGGCAATGAAGTCCTCGTAAGACGGCGCATCAAGCCCGGTGCGATCAAGACAAACATAGTTTTTGATCCCCGGACACTCCTCCCTAAGAACTTTAATATTTCCCTCAAAGTCACTGTGATAAAACAGAAACTCTGCATCATTATTGTTCAGGATGTAGGCGTTTTCGGCAATTGCGTTGCGCGCGTTGATCGGCACCCAGACACCACCGGCACGATAAAGCCCCAGCAAAGCATCGAATGCTCCGGGATGGTTCGGGCTGTATATCGCCGCGTGCTTGGCGTAGCCGAACCCGGCTGCGATCATCGCAAGTGCGGTCCGATGTGAACGGTCACGGGCCTCGCGATGGGTTGTTGTCGTACCATCCTCGGCGATCATGAAGGCACGGTCCGGATGGAGCAGTGCACCGCGATCAAAAAAATCGATAACGCGCATTGATTACCGCTCCACCCGTTCTGGAAGTTATGCCGTGGTCGAGGGCACCAGCATGCTGATACCGGTCAGCTTGCGGGATTCGATGTCCTTGTGAAGCTTGGCTGCATCTTTGAGCGGATAACGCTGGTTGATGCTCACCTTCACTTTGCCCGAGCGGATCATCGCGAAAACCCGCTTGGAACTGTGCAGCCGGTCCGCCCGCTTGGCCGTCCAGTTGAACAGCGATGCACGTGTCAGGAACCACGCCTTCGACATGTAGCGAAACTCGTTCAGATCAACCAACGGTACGGGGCCGGACGCACCGCCAAAGCTGGCCAACAGGCCCCGCTCCTTCAGGCAGGCCAGTGACGTCTCGTAGGTGTCCTTGCCGACCGGGTCAAAAACAACATCGACGCCAACGCCCTTGGTGATCTTGGCGACTTCCTTGGCCACGTCCTTCTTGGAGGTATCGATCGCATGCTTGGCACCGGCCTTCAGGATTTCCTTGCACTTGGAGGCCGACGACGCGGTCCCGATCACCGTCGCGCCGCGTGCCTTTGCCCACTGGCAGAGCAACAGGCCAACACCGCCGGAGGCCGAATGCATCATGACGACATCGCCCTTCTTGACCTTGCCGACACGCTCGACGAGCATTTCAACGGTCATGCCCTTGAGATGGGTCGCAGCCGCAATCTCGTCCGTGATATCGCGCGGGATCGGCACACAGATCTCAGCCGGCACGTT
>JAURLR010000230.1 GCA_030831135.1 Alphaproteobacteria bacterium | reverse complement strand
TTGAAGCGCCGGGCGGGTGCGAAAATCCATCCGGCCGCCAAACGGCAATTCCACAGGATCCACGCCCCCATCGCGCAAGGCGCGCGCGCGCGAGGTGTCCCTTCGGATCACCACACGCTGTTCGACACCTGTTTTGGCAAAGGCGATGGCGAGCCGCACAAAAAATGCTTCAGCGCCGCCGACTTCCGCACCGGCCATGGTCTGTAACAAACGCACTGTGGTTACTTCTCCTCGAGACTGGCTTTGAGATAACTCAGGATTGGATATAGCCCCGCCATCAGGGCGATGAGGAAGCCGTACTGCCCCTCTCGATAGCCGCGGCGCCGGACATAGCATTTCCAGAAGCGTGAAAATATCCGTCGGATATTGTGCCGGAAGCTGCCGATATCGCCCGACGCACGCAGATCGCGAGCACGTGCCGTTGTATATCGATCCAGCCGCGCGATCATGTCCGAGATATCCCGATCCACATAATGGATCATCGGTTCTTTCAGACGGCCAAGGGGGCCCTTCAGCACAAGTGCGGGGTGAATACGCTGCTCGCCCCAGATCTTGGCAGCGCCGGATTCCGCATCCTTGGCAAACAGGCGAACCGTTGCACTCACCCCCCAGCCCGGGCCCCAGCCGAACTCGACCAGCCGGTCCCCGACATAGTTGTGGTAGGGAATCAGAAAATGACCGAAGGGTGCCGTGGCGATTGTGTCTCGAACTTCGGACGCAAGCGCCGGGCTGACGCGCTCATCGGCATCGACCTCCAGAATCCAGTCGCCAGTGCACATCTCGATACCAAGATTCCGCCGTTCGCCCTCAATCTCCCAGGCGCCCTCCGCGATCCGGGCATTGTGTCCGAGCGCAATATCCTTCGAGCCATCAGTACACCGGTCCAGCACAACGACAAGGTCATCCGCAAAGGCGAGCGCCTGGAGGCAATCATCGAGATCAGCCTCTTCATTATGTGCCACCACAAGCGCGGAAAGCCGGGGCGTGTTTGCGCTCTCGTTCATGCTGCCTCAGCTCTTGTGCGGCGCCAGAGATCATTGGCCGCCTTTACAACATCATCCACGGCCAGACTATCCATGAGTGTATCAGTTTTGTCGGGATCATAACCCGGTCTTGCCACCATCTCTTCAAGGGTTATGCGAGTCTGCACCCAAGCGGTATCCCGCCCCCAGGGCGCATAGCGTTCCGGCCGGCTGGGCCCAAAAAGTCCGAGCGCGGGAATCCCTGCAGCCGCTGCAATATGCATCAGCCCGGAATCATTGCCGATATAAAGCGCGCAACGTTGCAGACAGGCCGCCGCCGTCAGCAGATCCACGCGGCCGATCAGATCAATACAACGCGCTGCAGGAATCGCGTCGATGATCGGCTGCGCCAGCTCACACTCCGGGCCGGCGCCGAACACGGCGATCCGCGCACCGGGCAGGATTGCATCCTCCGATGTTGCGGTCAGTCTTTCCACGGTTTCCAGAAACCGGTCGGCAGGCCACGTCTTGCCAATCCAGTTCGCGGTGGGGCCGATCGCCAGAACAGGTCCACCTTCACAAACAAGGCGTTCGGCGGCCTCCGCGTGCGAGGGGCCGAGCCAGATTGCTGGCGCGGGCGGGTCTGCTTCCAAACCAAAGGTCCGGGCAAAGCTCACGACAGAATGTTCCGAGTCATCACGTGACGTCGGCAGGATGGCGCGGTGGCGGACCGGAATGACCCAGGGGATGATGGAGCGCCGGACATCAACCACCATCGACCAGCGCGTCCCCACAACCTGTTTCCAGAGCTGCCACCAATGGGCCGCATGGTCCTGTTTGCGCATGGAAATCAACTGTTCAAGCCGGGGCAATGCCGCAAACAGCGGCGCAGCGGCCTCTCCGCACGCCACCGTAAAGCGCGCGTCGGGATATGTTGCCGTCAAATGCCGCAGCAAACCCGATGCCAGCACCGCGTCGCCGATCCGGCTTGGTCCGATGAAAAGAATACGCATGGTGCGCAGGCTTATACGCGGGTGCGGGGTGTCGCGCCAATTGCTGCTTTCCCGAAAGCTTGCCTGAAAGGCGCCTGAGAACCATGTAGTCTGCAAGCGAATGTAGCGCCGGGTGGTCCCGCCCGGCCCCATATTATTCCAGAGGTCAGAATGCCGATTTCCTATACCGAATTGTCGCGTGACATCCTGGAAATTTCCGGTGGGGATCAGCGAAGCTTCCTGCAGGGCCTGATCTCCCAGGATATCGGAAAGGTCACGCCTGAGCGATCTGTCTACAGCACCCTGCTGACACCGCAGGGCAAGTATCTCCATGATTTCATCATCATGCAGGAAGACGACCGGCTGATATTCGATTGCGAAAAAGAACGATCTGACGACCTCGCCAAGCGGCTATCTCGGTTCAAACTCCGGGCAGATGTCAGCCTCATGCCACGTTCGGACATGCAAGTGTTTGCTGTCTTCGGGGATGGCGCAATCGAAAAACTGGACCTGGCACCTGGTGAGGGCAGAACCTCGCGGATCGGCGCGGTACTTCTGACTGTCGACCCGCGCCACTCAGCGCTGTGTTGTCGCCTGATCGGGCCGGCGGCTGAGGTTCAGGCCCTTCTGACGGAGCGTGATATTCAACTGGCAGGGTTTGATGCCTATGAACAATTGCGAATCTCGCTTGGGGTGCCTGACGGCTCGAAGGATCTGGAAATCGAAAAATCGATCCTGCTGGAATCCAACATCGATGACCTCCACGGTATCGACTGGGAAAAAGGCTGCTACATGGGGCAGGAACTGACCGCCCGCACAAAATACCGCGGATTGGTGAAACGCGGCCTGTTTGCCTTCGAAACCACCGAAAGTGTTGCAAAGCCCGGAGACCCGATTTTATCCGGTGAGAAAGTCGTTGGTGAAGTCCGTTCGGCCAACGGCAATCTGGTTCTGGCCTCTGTGCGTATAGATGCTTTCAAAGACCACGCCACGCCGGTCTCACTGGAACAGGCTCCGCTGCACCCCATCAAGAGCAGCCGTTAACTATTCCTTAATGGAATAAATTCATTGATATAATAGAAAACTAGTTCCACAACGAATATCTAACATGCATTTTTTGCATGTCTTATTCATTGATAGTGAATGATGGCTGTCCTATATCCGGGTCATACAATGATGAACCCGAGCGTAGGAGCGATTACGATGAACACCAATTACAAAGAGCTTTCCGATCTGGACGTTCTGCGTATGGCAGAACGCGAGCGCGGCGAGGCCATGGCGGCTTTCTTCCGCAAGATCTTCACCAAGCGTGGCGCGAAGGATACCGGATACACCGGCCATGTCATCGCGGCTGAATAGCCGTTAACCCGACATCAAAATAAAAAAAGCCGCGCCCTGCCGGGCGCGGCTTTATCTTTTGACAGCCCCTTGAAACCTCTGGTCCCGGGCTATTTGGCCTTCGCCGCGACAGTGGCCTGTGCTGCTGCAAGTCGTGCAATGGGAACGCGATAGGGCGAGCAGGACACATAGTCGAGCCCGACCGACTCACAGAACCGGATCGAAGCCGGGTCGCCCCCGTGTTCACCACAGATCCCGAGCTTGATGTCGGGATTGGTCTGCCGTCCACGTTCGACCGCGATCGAAACCAGTTCACCAACACCGTCCACATCGATCGAAACAAACGGGTCGACATCGATGATGCCCTGCCGCTCGTAGTCCGAAAGAAAGCCGGCCGCATCATCACGGCTGATACCGAAGGTGGTCTGTGTCAGGTCATTCGTGCCGAAGCTGAAAAACTCTGCCGTCTGGGCGAGTTCATGGGCACGCAGCGCGGCACGCGGCAATTCGATCATCGTGCCGATCTGGTAT
>JAURLR010000229.1 GCA_030831135.1 Alphaproteobacteria bacterium | reverse complement strand
TTTTTCAGCAAGAGCTTGCCGCCATTGTCCCCCCCCCAGGGACCAGGGCAGACACTGTCGGACACCCGGCCCTCGCGCTTCGCATCGTCCCACAGGGGTGTGCCCGGCAGCGGGGTGAGCACGTCGTCCATATCCGAAACCAGCCCCGCCATGTCTTCCCGTGCCAGAAATGTGTCCGGCAGGAGAAGCTCTCCCGGTGCAATGCGCGCGAGGGCCGCCGCGAGCATCCCGACGCCACCGGATTTCGGCAGGGGTTGCATCCAGACTTCACCGGTCGACATGTCGAGCCATGCGAGACCCATCTCGCCCCGCACCTCGGCGCAGGCGGCCAGATAATTGTGGCGCCGCGAATCAAGCAGCGTGTCCTCGCTCAGTGTGCCCGGCGTGATCACCCGGACAACCGCCCGGCGGACAATCGATTTCGACCCGCGTTTCTTCGCTTCGGCGGGATTTTCCATCTGCTCGCAGACAGCAACCCGATGCCCGGCCCGGATCAGACGGGGCAAATACTGCTCGGCGGCATGGACGGGCACCCCGGCCATGGGCACTGGCTCCCCCTCGTGCTGGCCGCGCTTGGTCAGCGCAATATCGAGGGACGCCGCTGCGGCCACGGCATCCTCGAAGAACAATTCATAGAAATCCCCCATCCGGAAGAACAGCAGACAGTCGGGATACTCGGCCTTGGCGGCATGCCATTGGGCCAACATCGGCGAGCCGGCCGCTGCGGGCGGATCTGTGGGGGGTGATGCGGGGGTCGTGACAGACATGGCGAACCCCCATCATATACGCCCGCAGCGAAGCCTTCGGAACCCTTCACGCGCATCCCGTTCCCAAGACCTGCCGCAATCCGCACACCCGGCGCCACGCCCGGGTTGACGCACGCGGGCCAGAAGGGCCACGCTCATTTTCAGGAAACCCTTTGGCCGACCAGAAAACAGGCATATCCCATGGCAGACAGCACGAAAACCGGTGAGAAAAAGATGTCCCAGCTGGACCTCGATTCCCTGGAAATGCACCGCACCGGCAAGCCCGGCAAGATCGAGATCACCGCGACCAAACCGTTGACGACCCAGCGGGATCTGTCGCTTGCCTATTCGCCCGGCGTGGCCGCCCCTTGTGTGGAAATCCATGCCGATCCCAACAAGGCTTACGATTATACCGCGCGGGGAAATCTTGTGGCGGTGGTCTCCAACGGAACCGCCGTTCTCGGACTGGGCAATATCGGCGCGCTGGCCTCCAAGCCGGTGATGGAAGGCAAGTCGGTCCTGTTCAAGCGCTTTGCCGATATCGACGCCATGGATCTGGAAGTCGACAGCGAAGATGTCGACGAGGTGGTCAATTGCGTGCGTTTCCTGGGGCCGACATTCGGCGGCATCAATCTGGAGGATATCAAGGCGCCGGAATGTTTCATCATCGAGCAACGCCTGCGCGAACACATGGATATCCCGGTTTTCCATGATGATCAGCACGGCACGGCCATCGTCTCGCTGGCGGGCATGATCAACGCCATGCATCTGACCGGCCGCGACATCAAGGACCTCAAGATCGTGGTCAACGGGGCAGGTGCGGCCTCGATCGCCTGTATCGAACTGATGAAGGCCATGGGCCTGCCCCACAACCAGGCGATCCTGTGTGACAGCCGGGGCGTCATCTATCAGGGCCGGACCGACGGGATGAACCAGTGGAAGTCTGCCCACGCCGTCAAGACCAAGGCGCGATCCCTGGAAGACGCCATGGTAGGCGCGGACGTGTTCTTCGGATTGTCGGTTGCCGGGTCGGTGACGAAGAAGATGGTCAAGTCGATGGCCCCCAAACCCATCATCTTCGCCATGGCCAACCCCGATCCGGAGATCACGCCCGAAGACGTTCGCTCTGTTCGCGATGATGCGATTATCGCGACGGGCCGTTCGGACTACCCGAACCAGGTCAACAATGTTCTGGGCTTTCCATATATCTTCCGGGGCGCCCTTGATGTGCGGGCGACGACCATCAATGACGAAATGAAGATCGCCTGCGCCGAAGCATTGGCCGAACTGGCCCGCGAGGATGTACCCGATGAGGTGGCCGCCGCCTATGCCGGTGAACAGCTGACCTATGGGCCGGAATACATCATTCCCGTGCCCTTCGACCCACGCCTGATCGAGCGCATCCCGCCGCGGATCGCGCAAGCGGCGATGGATACGGGTGTGGCCCGCCAGCCGATCAAGGATATGGATGAGTACCGCAAGATCCTCGGGCAGCGTCTCAACCCGACAGCCTCTGTCATCGAGGCCACGCTCGAAGCAGTCCGCACAAGCCCGCGGCGGGTCGTCTTTGCAGAGGGCGAATCCGAACGCGTCATCCGGGCCGCGATTTCCTACCGCAATCAGGGCCTCGGCGAGCCGATCCTGATCGGCCGTGAGGATGTGGTGAAACGGAAGATCGAAGAGCTTGGCCTGACCAATGCCGGAGAGCTGCGCATCCACAACGCCGCACTGGCCGAAGATCGCGAACGCTATATCGACTTCCTCTACGAACGCATGCAACGCCACGGCATGATGTATCGCGATTGCGCCCGGGTCGTGAACCAGAACCGGAATGTCTTTGCCGGTTGCATGGTCGCAATGGGAGATGCCGATGCGATGGTCACCGGCCTGACCCGACGGTTCTATACCTGCCTCAAGGATGTCCGCCGCGTCTTCGACGCAAAACCGAACGAGCAGATTTTCGGCCTGTCGGTCCATGCGATGCGGAACCGGACATTGTTCATCGCCGATGTCTCCGTTCACGAACGTCCAAGCCCCGAAGTGATGGTCGATATCGCCACCCAGGCTGCTGCCAAAGCCCGCCAGATGGGTGTCGAACCCCGGGTGGCCTTCCTGAGCTATTCCAATTTCGGCAACCCGCCGGTCGACCTGACCGAGCGTTCACGCGAAGCGGTACGCCTGCTTGATGAACGTGGCGGTGCCGATTTCGAATATGAAGGTGAGATGACACCCGATGTGGCGCTCGATGCCGCGCTGCGCGAACGCTACTACCCGTTCTCCCGGCTGACCGGTCCGGCCAATGTGCTGATCATGCCCGGACTGCATTCCGCCCATATCGCCTCGCGCATGCTGGAATCGCTCGCTGTCGGCACCGTGCTCGGACCCATCCTCATGGGTCTCGAAAAGCCGGTGGAGATCGTACATATGAATTCGACGGTCAGTGAACTCGTGAATGCCTCGGCCTTCGCCGCACATGAATCCATGCATCGCGAAAACGATGCCCGGGCCAAACCGGCGGGCAAACCGAAGGGTGGCGCACGAAAGGCCGCCGAATAAAACAGATGCGGGCAGAAGCCGGGGGTCACGAAATGATGCGTATGACATGCTAGTCTAGGCTGCACCTCGACCACCTGATCCTTGCACGGACCCGAATGACAGCCAGGCCCAAATACCTGTTCGCCACCACCGTACTTCTGGCCAGCCCCGGCGTGCTGGTTGCAATTGTATTGTCGGTGGCCGGGCATCTGGACCCCTGGATCGGGCTCCTCGCGGTTGTTTGCATACCCCTTGGGGTGATGGCGATCGTCTACCGACCGCTTCGGCGTCTGGGGGAAATCGAGCGCGAGATCGAACGGCTGAGCGCGAGCCCGCCCGAGGGGCAGACGACCCGTCCCACGATCGACGAGTCCGGCCCCATTGGCGACATTGCATCCGCCGTGACCCGGCTGGAACGGAACTGGGGACGTGACCGCAAGCAATTGCGCGACAGCCTGCAGGCGGCGCAGGTCCTGTTTGATGCCCTGCCGGACCCGCTCGTCACCCTCGACGGCCAGGCCCGGCTGGTCTACGCCAATGCCACGGCACGTGAACTTCTTGTCGGCCGCAACGGGGTGCGCGATCTGGCCAGACGGGACCTTTCCGCCGTGATGCGCCAACCCGCCCTCCTGAAAGCTGTCGATGACGTCCTGAACGGCAACACCATGCGCACGGTGGAGCTCACCTTCGCCGACCGGATTGACCAGACATTCGAGGCCCGCGTCGAACCTATTGTCGCCAAAACCCCCGGCGATGACGATGCCCGCGCACTTATTCTGATGCGTGACGTCACCGCGTTGCGGCGTGGCGAGCAGATGCGGGCCGATTTCGTGGCCAATGTCAGCCACGAATTGCGCACCCCCCTGACCTCACTGGTCGGCTTCATCGAGACCCTGCGCGGCCCGGCGCGGGGCGACACCAAGGCCCAGGACCGTTTCCTGAATCTGATGGAGAGCCAGTCCACCCGGATGACCCGGATCGTGAATGATCTGTTGTCTCTCTCGCGGATCGAAATGAACGAACACACGATCCCGCGCGATGAGGTGCCCCTGAAACAGATCATCGCCACGGTCGCCGACCTTCTGGCACCGCAAGCTCGCAAACGTGACGTCACCATCGAGCTGGATCTCGATGCGCTGACCGATCCGGTTATCGGACACCCGGACGAATTGACGCAGCTGTTCCAGAACCTGATCGAAAACGCCATCAAATATGGCGGCAGCGGCAGCAAAGTCCGGGTCGAAGCGCGTTTGACCGGTGATATTGCAGCGATTTCGGTGATCGACCAGGGCGAAGGCATCGCGCGCGAACATATCCCGCGCCTGACCGAGCGGTTCTACCGCGTGGATACCGCACGCTCGCGGGAACTGGGGGGCACAGGGCTGGGCCTGGCCATCGTGAAGCATATCGCCAACCGGCACCGGGGCGAGCTTACGATCCGGAGTGAGCAGGGAAAAGGCAGCAGCTTCACCATCACCCTGCGCCTGACGCCGCAATCCAGCCAATAGCCTTCCGGTACACCGGGCACAGCACTTTATCCACCGGGATGGGATATCCGGGGCCTGTGTCACGGAACTGAAACAAAAGTGTCATAGGTCTAACGCTTGAGAGCCATAGGTTCGCGCCCGTGATCGCGGTCGGGCTTCCGAATGACCGGACGCGGACGCGAAAACCACACCAACCACGACTCACCCTCAGGAGAGGCATCCGTGAAAATCAAGACTTTGACACTCGCTGCAGTCGTCAGCGTCGCCATGGTTGGCGCCGCTGAAGCCCGCGACCAGATCCGCATCGTCGGATCATCCACCGTATTCCCGTTCTCGACCGCTGTTGCAGAACAGTTCGGAAAATCCACCAATTTCTCGACCCCGGTCGTGGAAAGCACCGGTACGGGCGGCGGCATGAAGCTGTTCTGCGCCGGCATCGGTGAAGATCACCCCGACGTCACCAACGCGTCGCGCCGGATGAAAAAGTCCGAGTTCGAGAGCTGCACCAAGAACGGCATCGACATCACCGAAGTGAAAGTTGGTTTTGACGGTATCGTACTGGCCAACTCCAAGAGCGGCGCAGATCTCGACCTGAGCCTGGAGCAGCTTTTTGTCGCGCTCGCCAAGGAAGTCCCCCAGGACGGCAAGCTGGTGGCCAACCCCTATACGAACTGGTCCCAGATCGACCCGTCACTGCCGAACCTGAAGATCGAAGTCCTCGGGCCGCCGCCGACGAGCGGCACCCGCGACGCGTTCATTGAAATCGCCATGGAAGGCGGCTGCAAGACGCTGGCCGGTGCCAAAGACCTCGAGCTTTCGGGCAAGGCCTGCCATGCCATCCGCGAAGACGGTGTCTTCGTTGAGGCCGGCGAAAACGACAACCTGATCGTCCAGAAGCTTGAAGCCAATCCCGACGCCTTCGGCATTTTCGGGTTCAGCTTCCTCGACCAGAACTCCGACAAGGTGAAGGGCGCTTCGATCGCCGGCACCGCGCCCGAGTTCGAGGCCATTGCCGCGGGCGAGTATCCGGTTTCGCGTTCGCTCTTCTTCTATGTGAAGCAGCAGCATGTTGGCGTGATCCCGGGCATCAAGGAGTTCGTCACGGCCTTCACCAGCGACTCCGCCTGGGGCCCCGACGGCTATCTGGTCGACAAGGGCCTGATCCCGCTGCCGGATGCCGATCGTGCGGCCATGGCCAAGCAGGCGCAGGGTCTCCAGTCCCTGTCCATGTAGTACGGCGCGCGCCGGTCCAACGCATCCGGGATGCGAAACGACCGGCGCGCTCCCTTTTTCCTGTTCCAGCAATCACCCCGATAAAACCGACCCGAAGATCGCAACATGAACTCACTCATCCTCGTCGCTGTTCTGTTACTTCTTTCGGCAATCGGTTACCAGTTCGGCCGCAAGCGCGCGCTCGCGGGTACCGGCGGAGAGATCCGGGGCCTGCACTCGCTGCCCGGTTATTACGGTGCCTATGTTGCGCTCTGGTGCGCCCTGCCCGCCCTTCTCGTCATTGCAATCTGGCTATCGGCCCAAGGCGGCATCGTTGACAGCCTGCTGATCGCGGGCCTACCCGCCAGTGCACAAACGCTTTCCACCGGTGAACTCAGCCTGCTTCTCAGCGACATTCGCAATCTGGCGTCGGGCGACATCACAAGCCGCACGCCAAGCCCGATGGTTCTGGCCGCCGCCGAACGGTACAACGATTTGCGCAGCACCGGGTTCGCCGCGATGGTGGTGGTGGGTCTGGCCCTCGGCATGGCCGGATTTTTCTTCGGCTGGCGCGCCATCAATCCCGAGTTTCGCGCGCGCCCGCGCGTTGAGCGCATCGTACACTGGGCGCTCATTGTCGCCTCGGCCATCGCCATTCTGACGACAATCGGCATCGTGATGTCCCTGTTGTTCGAATCCATCCGCTTCTTCAGCCGCGTCTCCCCAGTCGAATTCCTGTTCGGTCTCAACTGGAGCCCCCAGACCGCGCTGCGCGCCGAACAGGTCGGGTCGACCGGCGCCTTCGGCGCGGTGCCGATTTTTGCCGGCACCTTCCTGATCACCATCATCGCCATGCTGGTTGCCGTCCCGGTCGGTCTGTTCTCGGCGATCTACATGGCCGAATACGCGTCTCCGAGATTCCGCGCGATCATCAAGCCGATTCTCGAAATTCTCGCGGGCATTCCCACCGTGGTCTATGGCTTCTTTGCGGCCCTGACCATCGCACCGTTTTTCCGGGGCTTCGGGGAATCCATCGGGCTCGATGTCGCCTCGGAAAGCGCCCTGGCGGCCGGTGTCGTGATGGGGATCATGATCATCCCGTTTGTGTCCTCCCTGTCGGACGACGTGATTAACGCGGTGCCGCAATCCCTGCGCGACGGCTCGTTTGCCATGGGTGCCACCCATTCCGAAACCATCCGGCAGGTCATCATCCCGGCCGCTCTCCCCGGTATCGTCGGCAGTGTGCTGCTGGCCACGAGCCGCGCCATTGGCGAGACCATGATCGTCGTCATGGCGGCGGGTCTGGCCTCCAACCTGACAGCCAACCCGCTCGAAGCGGTCACCACCGTCACGGTGCAGATCGTCACCCTGCTGGTCGGCGATCAGGAATTCGACAGCTCCAAGACACTGGCAGCCTTTGCCCTTGGGCTGGTGCTCTTCGTGATCACGCTTTGCCTGAACGTCATCGCACTTTCCGTCGTGCGCAAATATCGAGAAAAGTATGACTGATATCCCCGCCAACGACGCAACCAACGATGCCGAGGCGCGCACCCGCACCCGCGAAGCTGCACTGATCCGGAAACGCTATCGCGCCGAACGCCGGTTCCGGATGTATGGTCTGGCCGCCATCCTGGCCGCGCTGGGCATGCTGACCGTCCTGCTGGTCAGCATCGTGTCCGCCGGCCTGCCGGCCTTCACCACCACCCAGATCGCGCTCGACCTGAATTTCGACGCCGGGGACATCGACCCCGGTGGGTCCAGGGATCCGGCAAAACTGGCGAGCGCAAATTATCGCGGTGCACTTCTGAAGTCGCTCCGCGCCGAGTTTCCGGGGTCCGAAACCCGCCAGGGACGTCGTGACGCATTGAACATGATCAGCAACAACGTCCCGTTCGTCATGCGTGACATGGTCCTTGCCGACCCGTTCATCATCGGCACGACCCAGCGGGTCTGGGTCAAGTCATCCGCCGATATCGACCAGCTGGCGAAAGGCTCGATCGACCGCACCCTGCCGGAATCCGACCGGCGCGTGGACAACCGTCAGCTGGCCTGGTTCGAGAAACTGGAACGCGAAGAGCGGATCCGGACCGTCTTCAACTCGACCTTCTTCACCACCGCCGACAGCCGCGAGCCCGAGCAGGCCGGCATTCTCGGTGCCGTCATCGGCTCGGCCCTGACACTGATCATCACGCTCCTGTTGTCCTTTCCCGTGGGTGTGATGGCAGCAGTCTATCTTGAGGAATTCGCACCCAAAAACCGCTGGACCGACCTGATCGAGGTCAACATCAACAATCTCGCCGCCGTACCGTCCATCGTGTTCGGCCTTCTCGGTCTGGCTGTCTTCCTGAACTTTTTCGGCCTGCCCCGTTCCGCGCCCGTTGTCGGCGGCATGGTGCTGGCCCTGATGACCCTGCCCACAATCATCATCGCCAGCCGCGCGGCCCTGAAGGCGGTTCCCCCATCGATCCGGGAAGCGGCCCTGGGCATGGGGGCGTCCCGCCTGCAGACCGTCACCCACCATGTACTGCCGCTGGCCATGCCCGGCATCCTGACCGGTACGATCATCGGCATGGCGCAGGCACTGGGGGAAACCGCACCGCTGCTGATGATCGGCATGGTCGCCTTCATCGTTGATGTCCCCGGTGGATTCACCGATCCGGCAACCGTGCTCCCCGTCCAGATCTTCCTCTGGGCCGATGCGCCCGAGCGCGCCTTTGTGGAGCGGACCTCCGCCGCCATCATGGTGTTGCTGACATTCTTGATTATGATGAACCTCTTCGCAGTCCTGCTGCGGAAGAAATTCGAAAGGCGATGGTAGGATGACGGACGCAGCCATGTCTGAAGACAACACACCAAAAGAACTGGAAGCTGCTTTGGAAAAAGCCCCCGAAACCGAGGCGGTCAAAGCGCTTCCGATCAAGGTCCGCGCAACCGATGTCAACGTGTTCTACGGGGACAATCACGCCCTGAAGGACGTGACAATCGATATTCCCGAACACCGCGTCACGGCGTTCATCGGCCCGTCGGGCTGCGGCAAGTCGACATTCCTGCGTTGCATCAACCGGATGAACGACACGATCGACATCTGCCGCATCGAAGGCAAGATCGAGATTGATGACCGGGATATATATGATCGCTCCATCGACGTGGTCCAGCTTCGCGCGAAGGTCGGCATGGTCTTCCAGAAGCCCAACCCGTTCCCCAAATCGATCTATGACAACATCGCCTATGGCCCCCGCATTCACGGCATGGTCGCGGGCAAGACCGACACCGACGAAATGGTCGAGGCCAGCCTGAAGCGCGCCGGCCTCTGGGCAGAGGTCAAGGATCGCCTTGCCCAGCCCGGCACCAGTCTTTCGGGTGGCCAGCAGCAGCGGCTGTGTATTGCACGCGCCATCGCCGTCAGCCCGCAGGTCATTCTGATGGATGAGCCCTGCTCGGCTCTCGACCCGATTGCCACGGCCCGGATCGAGGAACTCATCGACGAGCTGCGCCGGAATTTCACGATCGTGATCGTCACCCACTCCATGCAGCAGGCCGCCCGCGTGAGCCAGAAGACCGCGTTCTTCCATCTTGGCGTGCTCGTGGAACAGGGCAACACCGAGCAGATTTTCACCAATCCGGTGGACAAACGCACCCAGGACTACATCACCGGCCGTTTCGGCTGATCATTCGCCCAGCGCTTTCAGCGAGAAGGTTGAAACCCAATGCCAACCGAACATATCGTCACCTCCTTCGACGAAGAACTCAGCCGCCTCAGCGACCTCATCAGCCGCATGGGCGGGCTGGCAGAGGTCCAGATCGAGCGTTCCATCGAATCCCTCCAGCGGCGCAACACCGAGGAAGCCACACAGATCATCGAGGCAGACAGGGCGATCGATCTCCTGCAAACGGAAATCGAGGAACTTGCCATCCAGATGATCGCGCGGCGCCAGCCGCTGGCCACCGATCTGCGTGCCACCGTGGCCGGGCTCAAGATCGCCCCGCATATCGAGCGGATCGGCGACTACGCCAAGAATATCGCGCGGCGGACCATCGCCCTGAACCAGCACCCGCCGGTCAAGCCGATGTTCACAATTCCCCGGATGGGCCGGATGGCCCGCACCATGGTCCAGGATGTTCTCGATGCCTTCTCTAACCATGACCTCGCCAAGGCACGCGCGGTCTGGGAGCGGGATGCCGAACTCGACGACATGTATGACAGCCTGTTCCGCGTACTCCTCACCTACATGATGGAAGACCCGCGCAGCATCACCTCCTGCACCCATCTGCTGTTCGTGGCGCGCAACATCGAACGGATCGGCGACATCGCGACAAACATCGCCGAGCTTGTTCACTATCAGGTGGAAGGTGAAGCGATGACCGAGGACCGGCCGAAGACCGATCAAGCGAGCATCACCGTTCTTGATTCAAACTAGACAGACCCTGAACCCGGTCGCGGAAGGCACGACACCGTGAGCAACTTGCAGCCCAACATCCTGATCGTCGAAGACGAGCCACCCCTTGTGGAACTGCTCTCCTACAATCTCGAAAAAGCGGGGTTTCACGCCCATATTGCACGCGACGGTGAAGAAGCCATGCTCGCCGTCGAGGAACGCAAGCCCGATCTGGTGTTGCTGGACTGGATGCTGCCCTATGTCTCGGGTATCGAAATCTGCCGCCGCATCCG
>JAURLR010000228.1 GCA_030831135.1 Alphaproteobacteria bacterium | reverse complement strand
TCATTTCCATGAAGTAGAAAGGGCCGTTCGCACCCTCATCGGTCGCATCCACGATGAATTCGACCGTCCCTGCCCCGGCGTAATGGATTGCCTTGGCTGCAGCGACGGCAGCGGCACCGATCTCGGCCCGGCGCGCATCGTGCATGCCCGGTGCCGGTGCTTCCTCCACCACTTTCTGATACCGGCGCTGCAGCGAACAATCCCGCTCGAACATATGAATGGCATTGCCGTGTGTGTCGCCGAAGACCTGCACTTCGATATGTCGGGGAGTGGTCAGGAATTTCTCGATCAGGACCCGGTCATCCCCGAAGGCACCCTTTGCCTCGCGGCGCGCAGCATCGAGTGCCGGAATGAAATCAGCCTCCTGCTCCACGATCCGCATGCCCCGGCCTCCGCCACCAGCCGACGCCTTGATCAGGACCGGAAAGCCGATATCGCGGGCGGCAGCGGCGAGGGTTTCAACAGCCTGATCTTCGCCGTGATACCCCGGCATCAGCGGCACGCCAGCGGCCTCCATGACGTTCTTCGATGCCGCCTTGTCCCCCATCGCCCGCATGGCATCCGCGCTCGGCCCGACAAAGGTGATACCCGCCTGGGAACAGGCCTCGGCAAACCGGGCATTCTCGGACAGGAAACCGTAGCCGGGATGAATCGCATCCGCGCCGGTTGCGCGCGCTGCCGCAATCACCGCGTCGATATTCAGATAGCTTTCAGACGGGGCTTCAGGGCCGATATTCAAGGCCTCATCGGCAGCATCCACATGCATCGCCCCGGCATCGGCATCCGAATAGACAGCAATGACATGAATACCCAGACGCCGCGCCGTGCGCGCAATGCGTACGGCGATCTCGCCGCGATTTGCAATAAGCAGTCGTTCGATCACGTGTCGGTTTTCCCTTCAGCATCCGGGTTTCGTGCGTAGCGCATAATTTCGGCGAAGGCGAACAGGACCAGAATGAGCCCGAGCATGATTTGGACCGACGCGACAATACGCACCGCCTCGCTTGCCGGTGTGATATCGCCATACCCAACCGTCGACATGGTAATCAGCGAGAAATAAAGGCTTTCGGTAAAGCTGATCGTTTCCGGCTTTCCTTCGATAAGGAAGATCGGCATGTCGGTAATCCGGTCCATGATGCGATAGACCATGGCAAAGACGATCACCGAGAACGAATAGAGCGTGAAGAACGCAAAGGCCGGCCGGCTCATTCGGGCCATCTGCATGAACAGGTGATCGAACATCACGCCGGTGTCGATCAGGAACAGGCAGATCTGCCGACTGACGACCATCACGAACAGACCTATCCCGCCGATCAGCGCCAGAAGCAGAACATCGGCGCCGGCGGTTTCCAGTTTCACACCGGGAACCAGAAAAGTCAGACCCGCGATAAATCCCACGGGCAACAACCAGACAAACAGCCGCCCCGAAAAGCGTTCACGGCGGAACCCTTCGGCCTGGGACGCTTCACGGATCGCTTCACGCCGCCACCAGACCCCGACCAGGAACATGTAGATCGGGATCAGATAACCTACAGCCGAGACCCATTCCCGGACATTCCGGAAATTGGCCTCGACCAGATAGAAGTAGATGATGGTGTAGATCGCCAGCGAGTTCGCAAAGGCGAGCACGAAGAAGCGGCTGCCGGGAAACATCCAGAGAAAGGTGCCCGCAGCACTGAAGACAGCCACCAGAATGATCCCGGTCAGAACACCGAACTGATCGGTCGAACCCACCGCGACCATGAAAATGATCAGCGCGGAAAAGCCGACGGCGCTCCACCATGCGCGATGGGGAAGGTGCAGGCCTAGGATCCGGTCCTTGTTCGCCATGACGCCCCCCTTTTCTCCAGAAATGCACTGACCCCTTCACGACCTTCCGCCCCGGCACGAATGCTGGCGATACGCTGCGCGGTATCGTCGATCATCGCGCCGTCAATCGGCCCTGCGGAGACCCGCCGGATCAGATCCTTCGAAGCCGCCATGGCATTGGGGCCGTTGTCCAGCAGAAGCGCCACGAACCCATCGACCCGCGCGTCCAGACCTTCGCGGGCCACCACGTCATGGACCAGACCGAGCACAAAGGCGTCGTCAGCCCCGAACCGCTCGGCGGTCTGAAAATAGCGACGCGCAGCACGCGCCCCGATGGCCTCGACCACATAGGGGCTGATGACCGCCGGGATCAGGCCAAGGCGCACCTCGGACAGGCAGAAGCTTGCATCCTGCGCGGCCACAGCAATATCGCAGGCAGCCACCAGCCCGACGCCGCCGCCAATGGCGGCACCCTGCACCTGCGCCACGGTTGGCTTGGGCATTTCATTGAGGATTTGCATCATCGTGGCGAGCTGGCGCGCATCTTCGAGGTTTTCGGCCTCCGAATAGTCGGCCATACGCTGCATCCAGCCAAGGTCTGCACCTGCTGAAAAACTTTTCCCCTCACCCGCCAGAACGATCACGCGTACGGCGTCATCTGCGGCCACGCGATCGAAGACGCTGGTCAGTTCCCCGATCAGCAGATCATCGAAGGCATTGTGCTTCTCGGCGCGCGCCATGGTGATCCGCGCCACGCCGTCCCGCACATCCAGTTTTATCGATCCCCGCGTCATGACCTCACCTACATCCGGAAGACGCCAAAGCGCGTCTCCTCGATCGGTGCATTCAAAGCCGCCGAAATGCCCAGCCCCAAAACCCGCCGCGTATCTGCCGGATCAATGATGCCGTCATCCCAAAGCCGGGCGCTGGCGTAATAGGGATGACCCTGATGTTCGTACTGATCGCGAATGGGTGCCTTGAAGGCTTCTTCGTCGGCCTCGCTCCAGTTCTCGCCCCGGGCTTCCATACCGTCGCGCCGGACCTGTGCGAGCACGTTTGCGGCCTGGGTGCCGCCCATCACGGAAATCCGCGCATTGGGCCACATCCACATGAAGCGCGGGCTATAGGCCCGGCCACACATGCCGTAATTCCCGGCCCCGAAGCTGCCGCCGATGATGACCGTGAATTTGGGCACATTGGCGCAAGCCACCGCCGTCACCATCTTGGCTCCGTCCCGTGCAATGCCGCCCGCCTCGTATTTCTGGCCAACCATGAAACCGGAGATATTCTGCAGGAAGATCAACGGGATCTTCCGCTGGGCACACAGCTCGATGAAATGCGCGCCCTTCAGCGCGGATTCCGAAAACAGAATGCCGTTATTGGCGACAATCCCGACCGGGTAACCGTGCAGATGGGCAAACCCGGTGACGAGGGTTTCGCCGTAAAGCGCCTTGAATTCATCGAACTCCGAGCCGTCCACAATCCGCGCAATCACCTCGCGCACGTCATAGGGCTTGCGGATATCGGCATTGACGACGCCATAGAGTTCTTCGGCAGAGTAAAGCGGGTCGCGCAGCGGTCTGGTCTCGAGACCAACCTGCTTGGGCCGGTTCAGGTTCGCGACAATCCGGCGCACGATGGCCAGCGCGTGGGTGTCATCCATCGCGAGATGATCGGCCACGCCGCTGGTGCGGGTGTGCACATCCGCGCCACCCAGATCCTCGGCCGAGACAATTTCGCCCGTGGCCGCCTTGACCAGCGGCGGGCCTGCCAGAAAGATCGTCCCCTGTTCCTTGACGATTACCGCCTCGTCCGACATCGCGGGCACATAGGCCCCGCCGGCCGTGCAGGAGCCCATGACGGCGGCGATCTGCGGAATGCCTTCCGACGACATGGTCGCCTGATTGTAGAAAATCCGCCCGAAGTGATCGCGATCGGGAAACACGTCATCCTGCTGGGGCAGATTCGCGCCGCCGGAATCCACCAGATAGATGCACGGCAGGTTGTTCTGGCGAGCGATCTCCTGTGCGCGCAGATGCTTCTTCACGGTGATCGGAAAATAGGTTCCGCCCTTTACCGTGGCATCGTTGACGACGATCACACATTCCCGGCCCGACACCCGGCCAATCCCGGTCAGAATGCCGCCCGCGGGAACCGTATCGTCATACATCTCCCAACCCGCAAACTGGGAGAACTCCAGAAACGGCGATCCTTCGTCGAGCAAGATGTCGATCCGCGCGCGGGGCAGCAGCTTGCCGCGCGAGACATGGCGCTCACGCGAACGTTCGCCGCCACCAAGTTCGATCTGCCCGACCTTTTCGCGCAAATCAGCGATCACCGCGCGCATCGCGGTTGTGTTCCCGGCGAACAGATCGGAACTGGTGTCGATACTGGACTTGAAAACGGTCATGCGTCTGCACCCTGGCAATTCGGCTTTTCTGTATAACGCCGTGTGATAGAAACAATCTCATGCCGAATCTGCCCACCCGATCCGACATCGAGGCCGCCGCGCAAACGGTTTACGCCGTAATGCCGCCGACACCGCAATATATCTGGCCGCTGCTCAACGCGGCGGCGGGAAGCACGGTTTGGGTCAAGCACGAAAACCACACGCCCATCGGCGCGTTCAAGGTGCGCGGCGGGCTGGTCTATCTGGCAAACTTGCGGCGCGACAAGCCCGCGGTGGAAGGCGTAATCGCGGCGACCCGTGGCAATCATGGTCAGTCGATCGCCTTTGCCGCCCGGGCCAACGGGATCAGGGCCGTGATCGTCGTGCCGGAGGGCAATTCCTCGGAAAAAAACGCGGCTATGCAAGCTCTCGGTGCCGAACTGCTCATTCACGGGTACGATTTTCAGGCCGCGCTGGAATACGCGCAAGGACTGGCCGGCGAACGCGGGCTCGAGATGGTACCGTCCTACGCCATGGAACTGGCGCCAGGAATCGCGACCTATGGGCTGGAACTCCTGACCGCAGCACCGGAGATCGAAACGCTTTACGTCCCGATCGGTCTGGGCTCGGGCATAACCGGATGTATTGCCGCGCGTGAGGCCCTTGGGCTGAAAACCGAGATCGTCGGCGTCGTTGCCGAGAACGCTCCGGCCTATGCCTTGTCCTTTGCGAAGGGCGAAGCTGTCTCGACGAACAGCGCCGATACCTTTGCCGACGGACTGGCCTGCCGCGTTCCCGCCGCCGATGCCGTCCCGGTGATCTGCCGGCATGCCGCCCGGGTGATCACGGTCAGCGAAGACGAAATCCGCGCTGCCATGCGGCTCTACTACACCGCCACCCACAACCTCTCGGAAGGTGCGGGTGCGGCGGCGCTCGCCGGCCTCATGCAGGAACGCCGCATGCACGCCGGAAAGACGACCGGGGTCGTGCTGTCGGGCGGCAATATCGACCGCGTGCTCTACACAGATATTTTGTCGGGTTAGCGGCAAGAGATCAGCTTTCTACCAGCCGCCGGTTTCGAGCCAGCGGTCGACCATGTCCAGACGGTCGGCGCCCCAGAACGCTTCCCCATCCACAATGAAGAACGGCGAGCCGAACACCTCGCGTGCGATGGCATCATCCGTGACGATCTTCAGCTGTTCCTTGATCGCCGGGTCCTGAATGCCTGCCGCGACAGCCGCACTGTCAAAACCGGCACGGCCAGCCGCCTCGGCCACCGCATCAGGGCTCGAGATATCTTTGCCCTCACCCAGTGCGGCTGTGTAAAGCGCCAGCCCCATCTCGCGTGCCTTCGCCGGGCCCTGCGCCTTGGCCCAGTAAACCGCGCGGGAGGCCGCTGTCGGCGAGAACGGAAAATCCTTGGGCGGGTTGTATGTCACGTTGTGAAACCGCGCCGAGCGCGCGAAGTCATGATGAGCATAGTCCCCCTTCATCGGCACCTGGGGCAGCGGGACCGCGCCCGTGACCTTGAACACCGCGCCCAGCAGGAACGGCTTCCAGTCGACGGTGCGGCCATGTCTGGCGGCGATATCGTCGATCTTGTGGGCCGCGATGTAGCCGTAGGGGCTGTTGAAATCGAAAAAGAATTCGACGGGTGAATTGGCCATGTTGTGTCTTCCTTTCAATTCTCTCCTCGTCCTGAGCCTAACGAAGGACGACGTCCTCATACTTCGACAGGCTCAGTATGAGGTTTTGGTTTAACCAGCCGCGATGTCGCGGCCGATGATGAGTTTCTGAATATCGCTGGTGCCTTCGTAGATTTTCGTCACCCGGACGTCGCGATAGATGCGCTCGACGGGAAAGTCCTGCAGATAGCCGTAGCCGCCATGGACCTGGATGGCGTCCGAACAGACCTTCTCGGCCATCTCGGAGGCAAAAAGTTTTGCCATCGCCGCTTCGCTCAGGCACGGCGCGCCCGCATCGCGCAGGCGGGCGGCGTGGTGGGTAAGCTGCCGTGCGGCCTCGATCTCCGTGCGCATCTCGGCGAGGCGAAAAATCACGGCCTGATGCGCGATGATCGGCTTGCCGAAGCTCTCACGCTCTTTGGCATAGGCCACCGCGTGCTCATAGGCTGCCCGCGCCATGCCAATGGCCTGCGCGGCGATCCCGATGCGACCGCCTTCAAGGTTGGACAGCGCGATCCGGTAGCCTTCGCCCTCCTCGCCCAGCAGCAGGTCGGGCGTAAGCTCCATATCCTCGAACACGATCTGGCAGGTGTCCGAGGCGCGCTGTTGTCCCATCTTGTGTTCCACCGACGCCACCCGATAGCCGGGCATATCGGTCGGCACGATGAAGGCACTGATGCCTTTGCTGCCGGCCTCCGGGTCGGTCTTGGCAAACACGATGACCACATCACCGTTCTTGCCCGAGGTGATGAACTGCTTGGTGCCGTTGAGAACGTATTTGTTCCCGACTTTCCGGGCGCGGGTCTGGATGGCACCGGCATCGGATCCGGCTGTCGGTTCGGTCAGGGCAAAGCCGCCGAGCATCTTTCCCGTCGCCAGCGGCCGCAAAAACTTCTCTTTCTGCGCCTCACTGCCAAAATTCAGGACCGGCAGACACGCCACCGAATTGTGTACCGCCATGATCGTGGAACAGGCGCCGTCGCCTGCCGCGATTTCCTCCAGCGCCACCGCATGGGTCAACGTGTCGGCACCCGAGCCGCCCCATTCTTCTGGGACGATCATGCCGAGCAAGCCAAGTACGCCCATACCGCGCACCGCATCTGCGGGAAAGGTTCCCTCCCGGTCCCAGGCGGCGGCGTTCGGTGCGAGTTGCTCGGCTGCAAAAGAGCGCGCCATGTCGCGGATCATGATCTGTTCGTCAGTGAGCAACATGTCGCACCTCCGTACCTGCAACAATATCGCGGAGGGTTTCGGAATCCTTCGACACTTCGCACAAACGTCCGTCGTCCAGATCAACCCACCACCCGCGGGCATCGAGTACTCCCGCTTCGATGCGTTCGACCACCCAGGGGAAGGTCTCCAGATTGCGGAGCGAAATGCGGATGGCCTCAAGCTCGAGCTGCTGTTGTGACGGAATCACACCATCGACGTCACAGGTGCATGCGTCTGCCGCAATATTCGTCCATGCCGCCATGAATTCACGCGCGTCAGGTTTCCCCGACATCGCCGCGCGCAGCGCTTCAATTCCGCCACAGGCGGAATGACCCAGCACGATGATATGGCGCACACCCAGGTCACGGACCGCATACTCGATCGACGCGCTTGTCCCGTGCAGGCCGTGGTCCGGGCCATAGGGCGGGATGAGATTGGCGATGTTGCGCACCATGAACAATTCACCCGGTTCCGACCCCAGAAGCAAAGCCGGGTCAACCCGTGCATCGGAACAGGCAATCAGCATCACGTCAGGAGACTGGCCCCGCGCCGCAAGTTCCTGCATCCGCTCGGGACGCTGCTCGTAGTAGCGCGCATGGAACGCGCGGAAACCCGCGATCAAGCGCTCGATGGGGCCTACCATACGACGTCCTGTCCCCGATAATCGAGAAACCGACCGCTATGGGCAGTTGTCAGCCCCGCGAGCAAAGACCGAATACCGGACACGCTTTCCGTTGGGGTGATCGCGGCATGCTGACCGGTCATGTCGGTCTTCACATATCCCGGATGCAGTGCGATCGCAGTGACACCCTGCGCACGCCATTCCGGCTCAATGGCCCGGAAGCGCTTGTTCAGTTCGCCCTTGGAATCTCCATAGAGATCGGGGCTGCTCGGACGCGGACGTCCCGAGCCCTGAATACTGGAGATGATCGCAACCTTCTTCTGGTCGCTGGTTACCACGCTGTCGAGCAATGCCGACACGGTCGCAATCGGCGCTTCCGCGTTGACCCGCATCGTCTCGGAGATTTCATCAGGACTCGCATGGCCACGGCTGGTCAGAACACCGGCATTGTGAACCAGAATATCAAGCGCCACTTTCGACAGGGCATCCGCGAGCCGCGCGATGTGGGTGTCGTTGCGCACATCGAGGTGATGCAGGCGGATATCGCCGCGCAGATCACCCAATGCGCCCGGGTTCTCGGGCGTCCGTGTGGTCGCATAGACCCTCCAGCCCGCCGCCGCATACTGACGGACGAACTCCAGCCCAATACCCCGGCTTGCGCCAATTATCGCGATGTTCGGCATATCACGCCCATCGTCACGCCCGGGCTTGATCCGGGCATCCTCGCGCCCCGGTTCACCATGCGTGTTCGGTACCCTTCCAGGTCAGGAACTTGCCGGAATCCTCAGGTTCCAGCCCGTCGATCACCCGTCGCATACCGCTGACGCTTTCGTTCACGCTCACCGATGCGCTGCGGCCGCCCTTCTCCGTGGCTACACAGCTGGGGTGGAACACCACTTAAGTGATTCCCCGCGCGCGGCAGTCCAGCTCGATCTCGCGAATCCGGTCGTTTAATACGCATTTC
>JAURLR010000227.1 GCA_030831135.1 Alphaproteobacteria bacterium | reverse complement strand
TGATCCAGTTCGCGGCGATCTTCGGATCGCGCTTGGCCCCGCCGGCGTCGACAACGGCTTCATAGAATTCAGCGGTTTCACGCTCGGCGACCAGCACGCCGGCGTCATATTCGCTCAGGCCGAACGCGGCGACGAAGCGCGCGGCTTTCCTGTCAGGCAGTTCGGGCAGGCTGGCTGCGATCTCGTCCACATAGGACTGATCGATCACCACCGGCAGCAGGTCCGGGTCGGGGAAGTAGCGGTAATCATGTGCCTCTTCCTTGGAGCGCATGGAGCGGGTCTCGCCCTTGTCGGGATCGAACAGGCGGGTTTCCTGGTCGATCTCGCCGCCCTCTTCCAGAATTTCGACCTGACGGCGGGCCTCGTAATCCACGGCCTGCCGCACGAACCGGATCGAGTTCACGTTCTTGATCTCGCAGCGGGTGCCGAGTTCCTCACCCGGGCGGCGCACCGAAACGTTCACATCGGCGCGCATCGAGCCTTCCTGCATGTTCCCGTCACACGTCCCCAGATAGCGCAGGATCGCACGCAGCTTGGACAGATAGGCCGCGGCCTCCACCCCCGAACGCAGATCGGGCTTGGAGACGATTTCCATCAGCGCCACGCCCGAGCGGTTCAGGTCGATACACGTCTGGTCGGGAATACGGTCATGGACCGACTTGCCCGCATCCTGCTCCAGATGAATACGCACGATCCCGACCTCGAAACTCTCACCATCTTCAAGGTCCACGGTGATCCGCCCTTCACCCACGATGGGGTCGGAGAACTGGCTGATCTGATAGCCCTGGGGCAGGTCGGGGTAGAAATAGTTCTTCCGGTCAAACACCGAGCGCAGATTGATCTGTGCTTCCAGCCCCAGCCCGGTCCGCACGGCCTGCCGGATCGCGGTTTCGTTGAGGACCGGCAGCATGCCGGGCATGGCTGCGTCCACGAGGCTGACATGGGTGTTGGGTTCGCCACCAAAATCCGTCGGCGCCCCGGAGAACAGCTTGGATTGCGACATCACCTGCGCATGGACTTCCATGCCGATGACGATTTCCCAGGATCCGGTCTCCCCCTCGATCAGGTCGGCGCTGTTGTGCCCGATCCGCGAGGTGAAATGCGCGACCAGATGATCGGGAATAGCGTCGGTGGCGGTGTCTGTCGTGTCGGTCATGCGCTTTTCTCAAATATCTCTCAAAACCTCATCCTGAGCCTGACGAAGGATGAGGATGCCCGGTCCTGTTTCGGGAAGCTTTGCGGAGCGCGGTAATATCACCACGTATCAAGGCTTCCTTTTTCGTTCGGCTCCAGCCTTTCAATTGACGTTCTGCCGCAATGGCATCGGTTATACGATCAAAAACTTCCCAATAAACCAGCGAAACCGGTCGCCGCGACTTTGTGTAGCCGCCATAGGATCCGTTGTTGTGTTCCGCAACGCGCATCTCGAGACTGCCGCGTGTGGAACCCACATAATAGCGCCCGTCCGCACATTGCAGAATGTAGACATAGGCGTTCATTCAAAGCCGCCCTCATACTTCGTCAGGCTCAGCATGAGGGCTATCGAACGAACGGGCAACTTCCAATCTAAAACCCCGCCTCCACCATTTCACCCGCACCCAGCGCCTGCCTTGTGAAGCTCAGGCCCGCTTCCGGGTCGAAACCCTTGCAGGTGTAGATCACAACCGAGAAGAACTTCGGACCGGTCCAGAAATAGGCCGAAATGCCGCTATCGACCAGTGGCAGGAAGGCGTCATAACCCGCGTTTTCCGCACGTCCGGCACCGTTTTCGATCATGGAGTCGGGGGAGAACACGATCGGGTCGCCATAGGGTGTCATGCCCAGCGCCCCGGCCAGCCCGAGCAGGTAATCCCGCACGGCGCTTTCATCCAGCACAACCGAGAACAGCCCCTCGATCAGATGTCGTTGGCGGAAGACCTCGGGCGCGAGGTCGGGGACAAGGGTCATGTGCTCAGTTTCCTTCGATCCCGAAAGCAACCTCATCCTGAGCCTGACGAAGGAGAGGTTGCCGGGCCACATACTTCGACAAGCTCAGCATGAGGCCTTCCGCATCATGGCTTCGCGTCAAAACCCGCCGCGCTTTCGAGAACACCGGCGGCGCGCAGCAGGGTTTCCTCGCCGAAGGCCGCACCGATCAAATGGAGGCCAAGCGGCAATCCATCCGCCGAAAGTCCCGCGGGAACCGAAATCGCCGGCAGCCCGGCCATGGAGGCGGGCACGGTGAATATGTCGTTCAGGTACATCGCGATAGGGTCGTCCTGCTTTTCCCCCAGCGCGAAGGCCGCGCTTGGTGTTGTCGGGGTCAGGATTACGTCGCAGCTGTTCCACGCAGCCTTGAAGTCATCCGCGATCCGTGTCCGGACGCGCTGGGCCTTCAGGTAATAGGCGTCGTAATAACCAGCCGACAAAACATAGGTGCCGATCATCACCCGGCGCTGGACTTCATGACCGAAGCCTGCCGCGCGGGTGCGCTCATAGGTGTCGGTCAGGTCATCGCCCTCGACCCGCAACCCGTAACGCATGCCGTCATAGCGCGCGAGGTTCGAGGAGGCTTCCGCCGGGGCCACGATATAATAGGCCG